>NZ_JBHVDX010000174.1:0-22540 GCF_042802555.1 Streptomyces sp. NPDC057474
ATCTTCGGCGCGGCGCATTGCGCGGTCGACGGCAGGTCCCCTGTCGGACGTGATCGCCTGGTCGACGGCACGCACCCTGCGGGGCGCGGACGTCAGATCGACGGTACGACGCCAGACCCGAGCGCCCGGGGCGACGCCACGGTCCCGGGCACGCACACGTGCCTCACCCCTTCGGTCAGTGACGATCGCGCCCATGTCGTTGCGTCGGCGGATCTCTTTGTTGAGCCGTTCTTGCGGGTTGTTGGATCAGATCTGCCGCCATATCTCGTGCGGGAAGGCGGCGCAGGCGAGCAGGTCGTGGCCTTGGGGAATTTGGCTTCCAGGTGTCCCCGACATCTGGCATGCACTCCAGTTGGCGAGCACTGCCAACTCGAGTGCCCAGTCACACGGACCAATTGGCCCGGGCTCGTTCGTGTATCCGCTCCGTGGGCATGCTGCACTCCCAGATCCGACTACGGGGGAGGCATCGCATGAGGATCGTCATCACGGGTGGCTTCGGTTTCCTGGGACGCCAGGTCACCGGCACGCTGCTCAGGACGCGGACGTTTCGAGGGGCACCGATCGATCGTCTGGTGCTTGCCGACCGGATCGTGCCGTCCGAGTCGCAGTGGGCGTCCGACCCGCTCGTGGAGATCGTGCAGGGCGACCTGATCGACCGCCTCGCCGAGGTGTTCGCAGAGCCGGTGGACGTGGTGATCCACCTGGCCGCCGCCGTCTCGGCCGAGTGCGAGGCCGACTTCGACCTCGGTATGACCGCCAACCTGGACACCACCCGCGCGCTCCTCGAAGGCGCCCGGGCCCAGTCGGCCGCCGGCGGGCCGAAGCCGTGCCTGGTGTTCTCCAGCAGCGTGGCGGTCTACGGTTCCGACCCGGCGCTCCCACTCCCGCCTGTCGTCAGCGAGTCGACCCTGCCCACGCCACAGTCGAGCTACGGGATCCAGAAGCTCGTCTGCGAGCAACTGATCGCGGACTACACCCGCCGCGGGTTCATCGACGGACGCGTCGCCCGCCTGATGACCGTGTCGGTGCGACCCGGCAAGCCGAACGCGGCCGCCTCCGGCTTCCTGTCCGGCATCATCCGCGAGCCCCTCGCGGGCCTCCCGGCGATCTGCCCCGTACATCCCGAACTGCGGGTGGCCCTGGCCTCGCCGCGACGCACAGTCGAGGCCATCCTCCGCATCGCGGAGGTGGACCGCGGAGTGGAGAGGGGCCAACTCGACGGCGGACTGCCGGTCAACCTTCCGGCGCTCACGGTCTCGGTCGCCGAGATGCTGGCCACGCTGCGCCGACTGGTCGGCGACGCCGTCGTCGACCTGGTGACGATCACGCCAGATCCTGCCGTCGAGGCCATCGTGGGCTCGTGGCCCTCCGCCTTCGACAACGCACGCGCCGCCGGGCTCGGACTGGAACCCGACCCGAGCTTCGCATCGGTGGTGCGGGACTACCTCGCCGACCACCCCGACGTGGTCCTGGCCGACCCGTCGCGCGCAGCGGGACAGCTGGGCCAGTCTATGGACTGACTAGATCTTCCTTCCGGACCTCCCCGAGTTACGGCACGGGCTGCCCGCTGCATCGCCATGGTCATTCATCCGGAACGACCCTCGTCTGCGGCGCGACGGCACTACAGCCCCTGCGGATGCGGTGATCTGGTGCACCGGCTCCGCCCTGCCCAGTGGCACTCATGGTGATGGCCGGGGCGCTCTTGCTTGCGCTCTCTGCCTTCCTGGCCGCCCGGCATCGCAAGCTTTGGATCATCCACCGTGTGCCCGCAGAAAACCAGGCTCCCCGCGAACCCGTTGAGCAACCGCAGAATGCTGTCTGAGCACGTCGAGCTCCAGAGGGCTGCAACCGGCGATCACCTCCATGGGCCGAGATGGACCGGCTTCTGGTCTGGATCAAGTAACCATGCTCTGCGGCAAAGGACATGACGAGATGAGCGACGAGGTCGAACGGGGCAGCAGACTCGTCCTGGTCGCGTACCACCAGTTCGACATCAGCGACGAGGACGGTGCCACCGGAGCGGACCTGGACCGTAGGCACAACGGCCTGGTCCGCTCCGCCGACGGCACCGTCATCGTCATGACCGGCATCCACACCGGCGAAGTCGACGTCACGGTCAGCCTCCATGAGGCCGAACCCGCACCCGACCAGGGCGACTGGCCGGAGATCGTCGAAGTCTCCGCACACTCCGTCTCCGGCGAGCATGGTCCGCGGCATGATGGCCGACCTGGACGAAGACCTGCCCGTCCTGTCCTTCGCCGGCCCGGGCGACTACCGGCTGCACGTCCACGCGCGCGGCCGGGACACCGCCATCGACCTGGCCCCCGACGAAGTCACCGAGTGGCACCTCATCCAGGCCTGGCCAGCCCCCACCCACGACGTGAGCGTGCTGCGTCCACAGCAAGGTTTACGGAGCCTCTGTCCGCGCGGGCTGACCCGTGGGCGAACACCGTGCTGCCCGCCCACCGTCTTCTGGCGGGCGGGCAGCACGCGTATGACGACGATGCGCGCCCAGCCGAACACCATGTTCAGTTCTCCGCCCGGTGCTTGCCGCGTCGGCGCCGAAGACGGCCCCGACACCATGAAGATGAGCAGCAGGCCCGGAGTGATAGCGAGCATGGCCATCGGACGGTCGGCGTCTCCATCAGCTCGGCGATGCCGTCGCGATCGCGCGCTCCGTACGACTTTGCGTGTTTCTGTCGTCGCCTGATGGTGTGGGTGCGGGCGGAATCCGCTGGTCCGCAGCTGGTGGTCTGGTGGTCTGGTGGTCTGGTGGTCTGGTGGTCCGGTGGGGTGGCGGGGTGAGTGAACGCAAGCCGTAACCAAGCGACTTATGGGATGGGCAGTGGTCGTTGATCGAGCCGGTGATCACGGCATGGGAAGGCCGGCATCGCTCGGTCAGCGGCCATCAGGGCGCCTGTGCGATACGGGAGATCGTGAACGCGATCCTCTAGCAGGGCCGGACCGGCTGCCAGTGGGCCTACCTCCCGCACGATCTGCACGCCCTTACTCCACATCCGGTGCTTGATCAGGTGGAGTTCGGCCTCGATCATCGTGTCCTTGAGCCCCGGCAGCAGCCTGTCGTTGTACTCGGCCGGGTCGTAGACCCCGTCGGTGTTCGCCAGTACCGCGCCCGACAGGGCACACAGTTCGATCAGCTGGTACCAGTCTCTGCCGGAGCGGGCCAGACGGGACATCTCGATCCCCAGTACGAGACCGACATGGTCCAGCCCGATCTCGGTGACCAGGCGGGTCCGTCCGGCCTCTCAGGGTGCGGGCCGCACCACAACCGGTTGAGGGGTGCTTTCCCAGCGTCGGTTCGCGATGGCCTGGGGACGTCCCTGACGGGCCGGCCTTCGGCTGCCAGGCCGAGGGCGGGTTGCGCTTCCGGGCTCAGTGCGTGCCGACGCCGTAAGTGGTGCCGTCGGCGATGGCCTGGAGCTTGTCGGGGTTGGCGACGTTGTGGATGGTGGTGATGCGGCCGTCAGCGTCGAAATCGAGGGTGACTGTGGCGATCACGCGGCCCGGTCGACCCGGTCCGCTGAACACGATGCCCGGGCCCCCGTTGATCTCGACCAATTCGGCGTTCATGTCGGCGGGCTCGATGCCCTGGTAGGTGACGGTGCCGATGGCCGCGAACCAGGCAGCCACCGTCTGGGCGCCCACAACCGGACGCAGGGCCTGTCGGACCTTGCCGCCGCCGTCGGTCCACAGGGTGACGTCCGGGGACAGCAGCTCCATCAGGGCGTTGACGTCACCGCCGGTGGCGGCGGCGAAGAACCGTTTGGTGACCTCGCGCTGCCGTGAGCGATTCGCGGTGAAGCGCGGCCGCCGGGCCCGTACGTGCTCACGTGCGCGGTGTGCCGCCTGCCGCACCGCGGGCTCGGAACGCTCCACCGCCTCGGCGATTTCGGCATGACTGAAGTCGAAGACCTCCTTCAGCACGAACACGGCGCGCTCGAGCGGGCTCAGCGTCTCAAGCACCACCAGCATCGCCATCGACACCGACTCGGCGTCCATGACGGTCTCGGCGGTGTCGCCGCTGGTGAGGATGGGCTCTGGGAGCCAGGGGCCCACGTAGGTCTCGCGCTTGTGCCGGGTGGAGCGCAGCCGTGCCAGGGCCACGTTCGACACGATCCGCGTCAGGTATGCCTTGGGGTCGGCCACCTGCGAGCGGTCGGCGGCCGACCACTTGATCCAGGCGTCCTGGACCGCGTCCTCGGCGTCGGCCGCGGTGCCGAGGATGCGGTACGCCACCGAGAACAGCAGGTTGCGGTGCTCGTGGAACACCCGCTGGTCGGAGTCGGGGTACGGATGGGTCACCGGGCGCCCCGGATCCGGGTGAAGCGGCCGCCACGCGGCCAGAACGCGCCCGAGGCGGGCATCTTCTTCATACGGCCGAAGGTCGGCCAGGGTGCGGCACTCACGGTCTCCTTGTACCAGGCAGCCGTACGGCCCGTCAGATGAATTTTCCGGGGACTGCCGTCGGGGCGGGTGAACTGCACGACCGCGTCGTGCCGGCCCAGGCTCACCGGCGTGTGGTAATAGCCGAAGCGGAAAGGCTTGGGCTGCTTGCCCTTCAGCGTGCGGACGATCGACACCGCTGCGTGCACACCGGTCGGCATCCCGCCCTGGCAGGTGCCGTGCATGACCCCGTAGCCCTGGCGGATCACGGCCGCGTCACCGACGGCGTACACATCGGGGTGCGATACCGACCGCAGCGCAGTGTCGGTGACAATGCGTCCGCGCTCGTCGACGGCTAGACCGGCGGCGGCCGCCAGCGGTGACACCCTCGTACCACTCGTCCACAGGACGGCATCGGCGGCAAGGCTCTCCCCGCCCGCCAGCTCGACCGAACCGGGCAGCACCTTCACCACCTCGACCCCGCTGCGCACCGTCACGCCCAGCCGGTCGAGGGCGGACTGCAGATGCGCCCTGGCCTTCGGGGTCAGGGCCGCACCGGGCTCGGCCCGGCCCAGCAGTACGACGTTCAGCTCCGGGTGCCGCTCGGCGATCTCCGCGGCCGACTCGACGCCGGTCAGTCCGCTGCCGGCGACCACCACCGTGCCGCTGCCGAGCCGGGTCAGCCGGTCGGCCAGCACCTCGGCGTCCTCGGGGCTGTTCAGGGTGTACGAGTGGTCCGCGACGCCCGGCACCGCCGCCGCGTCGGCCACGCTGCCCAATCCGTACACGAGCGTGTCGTAGTGCAGGACCCGGTCGTCGTCGATCCGCACCGTCTTTGCGTCCGCGTTCACCGCTGTGACCCAACCGCGCACGAACTGCGCGCCCGTACCCTCCAACAGCTCCGGGATGTTCAGCTCGGCGAGCTGCTGCCCGGTCGCCGTCATGTGCAGCCGCAGCCGCTCGGTGAACTGCTCCTGGGTACTCACCAGGGTCACCTGCACGTCCTCGCACCTCTTGACCCGAGCCGCGAGCTGGATGGCCGCAGACATGCCCGCGTAACCCGCCCCCAGGATCAGAACGCGGTGTGTGGTGGCCCTGCCGGCTTCGTGCTGTGCGCTCATCGTTCCGCCCTTCTCCGCTTGCTGACGACCACTGGATGCAAGCGGCCTGCCCGTCCGTGACATGAGGTCGATGTGATGTGCGACACAGACTGCTTGGTGGGCGATCCCGCCCCGTGGCTGAGCGCGCAACCAACTGGAGCCAAGAGCAGGGGTGGAGATTCCACGGCTCTGGCCGCAGTTCCGTGAACCACTGTGCCTGGTGCGCCAGCAGAGAGACGCACCGATCGGCCGTGGTCCCGACCGTAGGACATGCTGTTGCGGTGAGTGATACTCAACCAGCATGGCAGGAATGGCTGAACAGCTTGGACCTGCCGCAGAAGGCCGCCGCGGAGTCGCTGCGTGCACAGTTCAGCGCCCTCGGCGTGGCCGATCCTGTCGACCTGATCAAGTCGGAGGTCATGGAAGACCTTCCGCGACTAGCGCGATTCGTGCTGCTGCGGAGCCTGTGGCGAGGCGCGATCGACGGCTGGTCCGACCCGGTCTCGCTCGATGGACTGCCCGCCGCGCAACGCCTTCTTGCCGCGGGGGCGGACAGGGAGGACCTTGTTCGTTTGGTCCGAGCCGTTGCCTATGAGGCGGTGTTCGCGACACTCGACGAGCTGGACGCCGGCAGCGATGTGAACGTGTCGGGCGTGGAGGCCGGCTGGGTGGTCATGGAGTCGGGCGAAGATGGCTCCCCGACCGGGCGAGCCCTGTCGGGCCTGCATGAAGACTTCCTGACAATGGATCCCAGCGGGCGCGACGGAGCTGACCTCTGGCAGTGAGGGCAGGCCTTCGGGCTGGTCGTTGCAGCTCACGGCTGGGTGAGGATCCGGGCCCGGAGGAGTTCGAACGAGGCTCGGCCTTACATAGCTCGCCTAAGTGTTTTCACGCGGTTTCGTGGCCTTCGGCTACCCCGGAGCTCCGTGGAAGGGTGAGCCCGGCGGTGACGGCGTGGAGGTCCTGGCGGAGGAAGCCCGCGAAGCTCTTCATGGGCTTCGGTGCGTCCTGCTCGGACTGCCGGATCCACTCCAGCGACAGGTATCCGCGCTGATGGCGGATCAGGTCGGTGAACGCCCGGGTGAGATCGCAGGTCCGGGTGATGCCCGGGCAGGCGAGCCGGACTTGAAGGAGTCGTTCGTCCTGGCTTTCGGTGAGCGTCTCCCGGGGCCGCATGATCCACGAGGTGATCTTGCGAGGGCTGGGGATGTCGGCCCGGACCGGTTCGGCGGAGCCCGCGCGAAGGGCGGCGAGGTGTTAGCGGACGACCTGGCGGACCCCGCCGCCGCAACAAACCCCGCTACGCCCGCGACGGCCGCATGGTCGCTACGCCGAACTCGACGACCACGCCGAAGCCGACCCCGACAGCGGCTTGTACCGCCACGCGTCTTCTTCCTCCTCCCACACGACCGCGACGCCCAACCCGAAGGCCTCTACCAAGAAGGCGACCCCGGAGAAGCCGTCGACTCCCGCACCATCGAGGTCAAAAGGTCGGCGAGAAAACGCCTTGGCTTCGGGAGCGACTCCTGGCTCCACCTACGGACGAGCGCCGGCCCCACCGCCGTTTCGCGGGAGGCAGTTCCAGCGAGTTCTGGCCCCACCCGCAGACCAGGCCAGCTACGTCCGGGGTGGGGCCAATGCTCATTCCCGATCAACCCCATCGGAGCCGCCAGGTGGGGCCATAACCCGCGCGAGAGTGGGGCCAGTTCTCGTTCCTGAAGCCAAACGCCTCGCTCCCAGAGCGGACCCGGTGCCATAGCTGGAACGCGCGTCTGACCTCACTGTGCCTGGCTCGCGGTGTGCACAGCGAGAACGCGCTGCTCGTCGTCGCCTTCGTGTTCCGGCCCCAGGCGAGTCTGGTCGTGCTGTGGGCGCTGGGAGACGAGAGGACGCGGCGGATCATCGAGCGACCGCACGAGACGGCGAGTTTACGTATCAGGGCATGGCTCTGCGACAGGCCCGCCCCCGACAATCGACAGTGCCGTGAAGCAGCAGAAGCCGTGTCCGCGGTGGGCGGTGGGCGGTGGGGTCAGCTTCCCGGACACGTCTCAGAACCTGCGTACGTACGGCGTCGTCGTGCTCAGCCGCTTGAAACCGAGCCGCTGAAGGATCGGGCGGCTCGTCGGCATTGCGTCGACCTGGAGGTGGCGTACTTCGTGGGTGGCAGCGAGGCGGGCGCGGTGGGCCACCAGTGCCCGGTAGAGGCCGCGGCCGCGGAACTCCGCGACGATGCCGCCTCCCCATAGGCCCGCGAAGTCGGTGCCCGGAGTGAACTCGATCCGGCCCGCTCCGACGGGCCGGTCACCGACCAGAGCCAGGGTCATCACGAAGCTGCCGGGGTTGTGCGCCAGCCGGTCGAGCAACTGGCCGCGCAGCCGCTCGCCGCTTGTGCCGAACGCGGCCTCGTGCACCTCGACCGCGAGCCTGATGCCTGCTTCGTCGGTAGCGTCCACGAGCCGTATGTCCTCGGCGCATTCGACGACGGTGGACAGCTCGGAGACCTCGGCGATCATCAGGCTCTCGGGGTCTTCGGCCGTGAACCCGGCGCGCAGCAGCCGCTCGCCGAGGTCGGCGGGGGTGTCGTGCGCAAACGTCTTCCACTCGAACTCGACCCCGAGTGCGCGGTAGTGCCGCACCTGCTCGGCGATCGCGGCGTCTGCGTTCGACGCGTCGAGGTCCGACCACATGATGCCGTTCCAGTCGTCCGGCCCGCCGCTCTGGCGGACCACTCTCGCCACGCGCTCGACGCGCATCCCAGCGTGGTCTGGTGGGACGTCGCGGCGCATCTGGCGATCGAACAGGAGCAGCACTTGGTCATGGTCCATGCGCGCATTGCAGCACCGGACGCGAAGCCGCACAAACGAATTCCCGCAGCCCGGGCGCGGGGTCCGCGCGGGGGCGCAGTGACGCTGGGAGGTTGTGCAGCTCTTCCATCACCGGCCCGTCAGCCGTGACCTGTTCCAGGCCGACTCCTGCCTGCGCTGGGTATAGGGCTGCCGCTGACCACACCTTCCGGATCTGCCCCTCTGCGGTGGCCGCGCACCCAGGCGGGTTTCTTCACCCAGTCCGTGGACCGCGAAGGCGACCTGCTCGTCCTCGTCGCCGAGGACGGCCCCCGGACCCGGTCGACGAGGTCATCGTCCTGACCGGCTTCCGCCCCGACCTGTCCTTCCTCTCCGAGCTCCGCCTCGGACTCGACGAGTGCCCCCAGGCACCCACCGCGCTGGCCCCGCTGATCGACCCGAACGTCCATTCCTGCGGCACGGTCTACCCGCACGGCGTGAACGAGCTCGCCCACCCCGAGCAGGGCGTCTACCTGGTCGGCATGAAGTCCTACGGCCGTGCACCCACGTTCCTTGCGATGACCGGCTACGAGCAGGTCCGCTGCGCTCGCCGGGGACCACGAGGCCGCCGAGCGCGTCGAGCTGCCCCTGCCGGAGACCGGCGTCTGCGGCGGCGCGGGCCTGTTCGACGGCCCCGGCGCCACCCAGAGCAGCGAGGGCGGCGGCTGCTGCGCCGCCCCGGCCACCCTGCAGATCGGCATCGACGCCCCTGCAGCCGCGTCCGGCGGCTGCTGAACTCCCGGCGCCGTTGAGCGCGGGCGCGCGGCGTCACCGCTGACGCGGCCGCCTTCGTCGGCACGGCACCGTGGCTCAAGTACCGTCGCTTCTGGTTGAGAGCGCGAGTTCGATTTTCGCCACCCGCTCATGCAGAAGGGCCGGGCCAGAGGCGTGGGTCTGAGCGAATATGGGGCGGTGCCGTCCTCCCCTTTCTGGTGGTACGCCTTCTGGGGCACGCCGTTCGTCACCGCCGTGTCCGTGACGATCGAACTGGCCCTCGGAATGGGGCTCGCCCTGGTCATGCATCGCGCGATCTTCTGGTGCGGTGTCGTCCGCATGTCGGTCCTCGTTCCGGACGGGAGCGTCACCGTGGTCGCCGCCTTCTCCTGGCCCTACGCTGGACCCCAGAGCTCGGATACCTCGCCGTGTGACCTTCATCGCCGCGCGTGCCCGCAGTTATCTCGTGGACGTGAATTCGGGCAGGGCGAGGGCTGAATGGGCTGGTCGTCCCACCGTGGCGGGCATGGTGCTGAGGTTGCGCAGCATGTCGTTGCGCTGTTTCAGGGCTTGAACGGTGGTGGGAAAGAGCGTGGCGCCGCCCTTGCCGATCTGATCCTGGTTCACGGTCACGAATGCGCGGGTCTCGTGTTCGTAGGCTGCAAACCCCGCGGCGGCGTCCCGGCCGGCCAGGGATCCGGCGAGCATGTACGCGCCGACGAGGGCGAGGCTGGAGCCTTGTCCGGTGAGGAACGAGGGTGCGTACGCGGCGTCGCCCACCAGCGCGACCCTGCCGCTGGACCAGCGAGGCATGCGGATCTGGCTGACCACGTCGATGAACAGATCATCCGCGTCGCGCATGGCGGCGATCATGCCCGGGACTTCCCATCCCGCGTCGGCGAAAGTCGTGGCGAACAGGTTCCGTTGGGCTTCTGGGGCACGGAACCCGTCGGATGGCGGGTCAAGGTGGGCAAAGTTCAGGAAGGCGTGCACTTCGTCGTCGTCCCCTACGGCGTAGAGAGCCGCGGCTCTGCCCGGGGTGTTCCACATCGTGATCTCGTGGGAGAGGCCGAAGGTGTTGCGCATGGTGAACACGGCGAAGCAGTACCCGAGGTATCGGTGGAACTGTTTTTCGGTGCCGAACAGGAGCTCCCGGGTATGTGAGTGCAGGCCGTCAGCCCCGAACACCATGTCGAATGTACGTCTGCTGCCTGCGCGGAAGGTGACATCGACGCCGTGGTCGAATGGGTCGAGGGTGTCGATGGAGTCGTTGAACAGGAACTCCACGTCGTCGCGGACCGCCGTGTGAAGAGCCTCGGTCAGATCGGCGCGCCGCACTTCGAGGTCCCGTCCGGCGACACTGCCGACGACGGTATGCGGGTTGACCGAGGCCACCTCGCGGCCATCCCCGTCGAGGAAGGTGAACCGACGCGAGTCGGTGTGTGCCTCCTGCAGCTGTGGCAGGATCCCCATCCTGCGGACGACCTCCAAAGCGGTGCCGCGCACGTCGATGGGGTAGCCACCACTCCGTAACGTGCCTGCTTTCTCCACCACCGTGACTGCGTATCCGTAGCGGTTCAGCCAGAACGCGAGAGCGGTCCCGGCGACGCCGGCCCCCGAAACGAGGACCTTGCGCCTCGGCGTGGTACGGGTATTCGTCAACTGGCCGGTGAGGGTCATTGTTTGACTCCCTTGTTCAAGGTACGGACGGCGAGCAGGGACAGGGCCGTGACGGCGCCGGCGATGGCGAAACCGGTGACGAAGGCCGACTCGGCCGGGTCATCCGTCCCGGGGTGGGTTCCGGCGGTGAGGAAGGCGGCGCTGATCTGTGCGCCTGCGGCCATGCCGATCACGCGCGTCACCAGGACCAGGCTGGTCGCGGTGCCGGTGTGGCCGTGATCGACAGAGGTGGCGGTCTTGACGACTATCGCCGTGACGCAGACACCGCTGGCCAGGGCGATCAGTGCCTTGCCGACGACGAGGTGCCAGATTTCGAAGTGCACGAACGCCATGGCGGCCAATGTGGCCGTCATGATGCCGATTCCGGCGGTGACGACGGCACTTGAGCCGAAACGCCGTGCCGCGAGCCCGCCGAGCGGTCCGCTGATCGCTCCCGCGACGGTGCCGGGCAAGAGGTACTGCCCGATGCTGGTGGCGCTGGCCCCGAAGCCGTACCCGTCGGCGGATACCGCGAGCAGTTGCGGAACGAGATACATGGACGTAGCCGTGCCTACACAGACGGCGAACGTGATCGCATAGGAACTCCAGATCGCAGGCTTCGCCAGCAGGTCCAGATCGACCATCGGCGAGGGTGACCGGCGTTCCACGGCGATCCATCCGGTCACGAGGAGGGCCAGGAGCACGACGAGGGCGCTGAGTGCGAGTGGCTGGCTGCCGGCTTCGGGCGCCATGAAGAGCCCGAACATGAGCGTCAGCAGAACACCGCTCAGGAGAACCAGGCCGGGCCAGTCGATCCTTGCGTCCGACCGGGCCGGCGGATCGTCCGGCATCAGCCTGTGGACGAACAGGGTCGCCACGACGATGGCGATGGTCGGTATCGCGAACATCCAGTGGCGGGACAGCCCTTCGGCGATGGGCCCGGCGATCAGCGTACCCAGCATGCCGCCGCCCACGAACAAGCCGCTGACCACCCCTATGGCGACCTGGGACTGTTCCGTCGGGAGGTTCTTTCGTACCAGGATGAAGGAGAGGGGCATCGCGCCCACCATCGCGCCCTCCAGTACTTGACCGAGCAGCAGCACCGGCAGGTTCGGTGCCAGCGAGGACACCAGACCACCGACCGAGACCACCGCCATCAGCCGGAGCATGATCTTTTTCCCGCCGTAGCGGTCACCGAGGTTGCCTGCGATGGGCGTGACGAGGGCACCGGTGATGAGCATCGTGATGCTGAGGAGTGCCCCTTGGACAGGACTCATCGATAACTCGCGTTGTAACAGCGGGAGTGTCGGTGTCACCACCGACTCCAGGGCCCCGGTGGCGACTGCCAGCATGCCGAGAGCTGCGACGGCGGCCTTCCCTATGAGAACCGGGGGAGCCAGGGCTGTGGTTGTTGCCACGAACGTCCTCTTTTTCGTAGGCGGGCGGGTACGGGGTCGGCGGCGCGTGTAGCGCTGCTGCCTTGCAGGGCCTGGTGCGAATGCCGCAGCCGCTCAGCGGGCGCGGTGTGCAGGCGGCTTGGTGGACAGAGCCGAGTTCGTCCGGCGGGAACCCAGGTGGTCCTTGAGGTGGTTCCGGCGGGCGGAGCGGGTGTACGTGTGCGGTACGGAGCATGCCGGGGCGCTTGTCTGCTGCCCGCCGCTGTCGGCGTATACGCGGTGGAAGCGTGGGTGACCTCCAGATTCCGTGCTCTTGCCGCTGTGACGACCGTGCCCGTGACCTGACTGCAGAACGACCTTGCCTCCCCCACGACTACACTACACTGTGCAGTGTAGTCAGGTTAAGGTATGGCCATGTCGACCACGAAGACACTGCGCGAGGGGTCCGCGCAGAAGCGGGCTGCCATCCTCTCCGCGGCCCGGGAACTGTTCCTCGCCGACGGTTTCGACCGGTCCAGCGTCGACGCGGTCGCCGCCCGGGCGGGAGTGTCCAAGCGGACGGTCTATGACTACTTCGGTGACAAGCAGACGCTGCTGCACGCAGTCGTCGATGCCATCGGCCAGTCACTGATCACTACGATCCGGCGCATCCTCGATCACACCCTCACCGACCGCACCGAAGCCGCCGACCTTGAGGACGTACTGGTCACGTTCTCGATGCGCATCGCGACCGACATGCTCGACTCGGCGGAGTACGCGACTCTGCGACGACTGGTCCGAGCCCAATCCGCCCACCTGCCGGACCGGGGTGAAAACCCCATGGCCGACACCCCTGACGAGGCTCTTGCCGAGCGGTTCGCCGCCTTCGCCGAGGCCGGGCTGCTCGACGTCCCCGACGCCCGACTCGCGGCTGACCAGTTCATCGCGCTGACCTTCGGAGTCGCGCTCGACAGGCTGGGTTCCGCGAACGCGGCGGAGGACACCCGCGTTCGGCCACTGATCGTCGAGGGAGTGCGGACCTTTCTCCGGGCGTACCGGGCCGTGCAGAGCTGAGGCCGCGTACCAGAACAGTGCGCCGCCAGCACGCGTCTGCCCGCTGATGCGGGGATCCTCGAAAGTGGGTGGTGCCGGACGAGGAGGGGGACTTGTTGCGGCGGGCGGTGCCCCGGCTCCCACTCGACCGACGGGGAGGGGAGGGTGGCTTCGAACGTGTCGAATGGCCCCAGCGGAACGAGTCCTGTGGCCCCGATTAGCGATCTTCGAGGGCCGTCGTGAACGAGTCGATTGGCCCCATCATGCGGTCGTCGTAGCCTGCTTTTCGCCGCGTTGAGCAAGCCGTCACTACTGATTACGAGCTGCCCAGTCCGGTGACCGAGTCGCCGATCCGTACCGTGCCAGGTTCCAGGACGTCCAGGTAAATCCCGACGCACGACAGTCGGCCCAGGTCGAAGACCGGTATGCGGTGCTCGCGGGCGACCGCGCGCATGATGCCGGGGTCGGCTGGCAACTCATCCTGAGCGAGCGTGGGGATCACGCACCGGGGTGTGGGCACCACGGCCCGGAAGAGAGCGTCGCCGATGCGCAGGTGGGAATGTATCCAGGCGTCCTCGGGGAAGCCTGGCCCGTCGGGTGTGTCGATGACCAGGTTGGGCCGGAAGCGGCGCGGGTCGAAGTCTCCGGTGGGGTGCGTGGCCCGCAGCCGTGCCAGGGCGGCTGTGGTGACGAGGTGGACTGTGCCGTAGTCGAAGAAGGTCCCCGGTGCGACCTGACTGGAGGTGATGGCCGCTCCAGTGGCGTCGGTGGTTGCTGTGCTCCGAATGGCGTCCGGGACACCGCCCTCGTATTCGGGCACTGCCCGCTCGAGCGCGCCGCCGTGCTCCGGTGGGGTGTCCGACAGGGAAACGTGGCGGCCCAGCAGCTTGGAATAGCCGCGCGTCCAGGTCAGGGTCTCCGGCCGACAGGACGATTCCGTCCGGCAGTTCGACCATGACCGTGTCGGTGCTGGTCAGTCTGCTGCGGCAGCGGAGCAACGGGCCCCACTTGCGGGGGTGTTTGGCGCTGCCGACCGTGCCCATTTCGTCGAGGACGGCGGACACTCGGTCTCCGTGCAGCCCGCGTTCGGTGATCGCCACACTTGTCAGAGCCTCGCCGAGCATGGACTTCACCGGGTACCGGCGTAACGCCATCACAGTTCCCATGGATCAATCATGGGCGCTGTCACACCACCCCGGGTGCGTTTCAGATCAGGGGGGCGGCGTCTCTAATGCCACCCGTTCGTGGCTGGGCGCGTTCACATGTACGTCGGCATAGGTCAGGCACTCGCGTGGGACTGCTGCCTGGCTTTGGTATGGGCGAGGCGGTAGGAGTCGCTGCCGGTCTCGATGATGTTGCCGCCGAAAGTGAGGCGGTCCACGATGGCCGCGCAGAGCCGGGGATCGGTGAACGTCTTGGTCCACGAGGGGAAGAGGCGATGGCCATACGGGATCGGTCACGACGTAGGCGGGACGACCCGGCTCGCGTGTAGGTATGGCCAGGTGGGGCGCTCGGGGCACCCACATGAGCGCGTCGCTCCCGAGTCGTCTCGGGATTGCGGCCAAGAGTCCTACCATCGGGCAACTACGGGGCCTGATACACGGGTTGAGGAACCAGGACGTCGCTTTCGACGATGCGGGACTCCACGAGCGGCGGGACCAGGCCGCCGCAGCGAAGAACGACGGCGCGGTCGCCATGCCCGACCGGGAAGTCCTGATCACCAGGCTGGCTCCCCCCCGGCGTCGGAGTCCACAGGGTATTTCCGGGCGTCGCGTGAGTTGGGGGCGTTCAGCAGCCAGGGGCCCGACACGACTTCCGCCTCGGAGGGCCCCCGGCGTCGGCCGTCCTCGTGGCGTGCGCCGACTTACCATGTTGGGGCGTGTGTGCGCATCAGTGCCGGGGAGGACGCCGTGGCCGTCTACGAACTCAGGAATCGCCTGGTCGTCGGTATCGCCTCCAGTGCTCTGTTCGACCTGACGGAGGCGGACGCCGTCTTCCGTGATCAGGGAGAAGAGGTCTACCGCGCCTACCAGGAGGAGCACGTGGACGACACGCTGGGGAAAGGGGTCGCCTTCCCCTTCATCCGCAGGCTGCTGTCCCTGAACGACCTCTCACCCGAGGACCCCCTGGTCGAGGTCATCATCCTGTCCCGCAATGATCCCGACACCGGGCTGCGGGTCATGCGGTCGATCCAGTCCCACAGCCTGCCGATCAGCCGGGCGATCTTCATGCAGGGCCGCTCGCCGTACCGCTTCATGCCCGCCCTGAACATGTCCTTGTTTCTGTCCGCGAACGAGGACGACGTTCGTGAGGCCGTCACGCTCGGGCTGCCCGCTGGCCGCGTCATCGGTCCAGCCGTGGCCGATGAGGGCGATGACCAGGATCTGCGGATCGCCTTCGACTTCGACGGAGTCCTGGCTGACGATGCTTCGGAACAGGTCTACCAAGCCGACGGCATTGAGGGCTTCCGCTTCCACGAGACGACGAACGCCGCCACCCCGCACGATCCAGGCCCTCTGCGGGACTTTCTCGCAGGCGTGAACATGCTCCAGCGGCGTGAAGAGGAGCGACGGGCAGGAGACGCCGACTACACGATTCGCGTCCACGTCTCCCTTGTCACCGCCCGCGACGCACCTGCTCACGAACGCTCGGTGCGCAGCCTGAAGAACTGGGGCGTGACCGTCAACAACGCCTTCTTCCTCGGAGGCATAGACAAGAGCACGATCATGGAGGTCCTCAAGCCCCACATCTTTTTCGACGACCAGGTAGGTCACCTGACCGGAACCGCCCGCAGCACGCCCAGCGTGCATGTCCCTTTTGGGAAGATAAACGCACCGGATGGTTCGGCACCTGAGCAAGCGCAGCGATGAGCCTCTCCCTGGACAGGGCAGAGCCGCGAAACGCCCAGGTCGCCAAGGCGGTGCCGTCGGCGCGGGGCTCGCTCCGACTGTCGCGCGGATGAAGCGTCCGGCTCCTTCCCCCTATGCCGCTGAGGGCCTTGTCCCACCGTGAGTCGGCGGGGATCATGACCGCGTGCAACACCGAGAGGAACTCCACGAACTGCTTTCACGCGCCGGACTTACGGCTGTCGAGGACATGCGCCCTGGGAGCCTGTTCCCGCCGGAGGTCGGCTGGCGAATCGCGCGGGGGATCGCGGCGCCGGACGGCGCGGCCCGGGAAGCGCTCGACGCCGCGTGGTGGCGCCGCCTCGCAGATGCCGACGGCGAGTTCCTGGTGGCCGTCCTCGGACACAGGATCGGCGGCAACGACTCCTGGTGGACCCGCGTCCGATACGCCGGCGCCGGTGTGCCGGGGCTGACCGGGAGCCCCGGGTTCGTGGCGCTCTCCCTGGACGGACAGGTACTTCTGGGAGAGGTGCCAGGCGTTGACGCGCCTCGGGCGACGGCCCTGGACCGACTGCCGGAGCGGCTGGAGGAGGCCGCCGCGGCCGCCGGGCGCGAGACGGAGGTCGAGCGCGCCGAGGTGTGGGCAGCGGTGCCCGGCCGACATGCGTGGCCTCTGCACTGGGCGGAGGGGATCGGGTCCAATCCGGCCGCGCCGGACGAACTGCTGATCCGGCTGCTGGATGTGGCGGAGGGCTTCCTGCATGGCTGCGATCGGCCCGCCGTCCTCGACGCCGCCCTTTCGCACCCCGATTCACGGGTGCGCGCGAGGCCCGCCGACACCTTCCGACCCAAGCTCACGTCCGATCAGTGGGTACGCCTGGTCCGTGCCGAGCCCTCACCGAGTCGGCGCGTGCTCTGGGCCGAGCATGCCTGCAGGTGGGGCGCCGAACTCCCCGAGGACCTGTACGACGACCTCCTCGCCGGCCCGTCCCGCGCCTTGGCCGCCGAACTCCCCGGGCTCCCCGCCCACCGTCTCCCGGGCCTGGCGGCCGACGCCGATCCCCGGGTGCGGGTAGCTGCCTGCGCCCGGTGGGAGGACCTCGCCGCGCCACCGCGGGAGCGGCTACTGGCCGACGCTGACGCTGCGGTGCGTACGGCGGCGCTGCTCGCCCACCACGCCGGCGTCCCCATGCCGCGAGAGGTCTTCGCCGCCCTGCCCGACCCGCGGCGGGCGCTACAACGGTGCCGCCTCGCGCCCGAGCTGGAGGCGGAGCTGGTCCGGGACGGGGACGCGGAGGCACGCCGGGCGCTGGCCGCCAACCCGGGCCTGGGCGCGCACGGCGTCGCCGTGCTGGCGGAGGACCCTCAGGACGACATCCGCTCCGCGGTGGCGCTGCGCCCCGACCTCACCGAGGAGCAACGTGCCGCCGTGCGCCACGACTTCGATGCGACGTTGATGTCGCACACCCTGCCCTGGGTGGATGACCTGCACGGCGACACCGACGCGATGCGCCGTCTCGCCGCGTCGTCCCACCCGCTGGTCCGCCGCAGTGTGGCGCGAGCCCGGCACCTCCCGCCGGATGTCGTGGCGCGCCTGGCGCGGGACGACGACCGGACGGTCCGCCTGTTCCTCGCCGAATCGTGCGACGACGCGCCGGCCGACATGCTGCTGGAGGTCTGGCGCTGGTGGGACGGCAGCTTCACTCACCCGGACCGCCCCCGTAGCCACCCCAACTTCCCCCGTGCGGGCCTGCTGCGCTACGCCGACGACCCCAGCGGGCGGATGCGCCGCCTGGCCCTGGACGATCCGGAGTCGACACCGGCTGACGTCGCACGCCTGGCACGGGATCCCGAAGCCGAGGTACGCCGCCGCGCGGCCGAGGACCCCCGGCTGTCACAGGCCGACGCGGTGCGGCTGCTGAACGACCCGGCGGCCCACGTCCGCGGGACGGTGATGCGCAGTGTGCGGCTGCCGGCCCGCGTCCTGGCCGGGCTGTTGCACGACCGCGACACGGCAGGCGCGGCGGTCACCAACCCGGCGATTCCGGTCCCCGTCCTGCACCGCATCCTGGCCGCGGCGGCCGCGGCAGCCCGGTGCTGAACACCGGCACCCCGCACGGCGGCCGTGGCGGTCCGACCCTGAACTCCCCAGACCCCCGCCCGGACGGCTCAAGTTGGTCCCACTAGCGCGTGTGTATCGGAAGTGCTCGTAATACGGTGGCCGTGGGCGGCCTCTCACTAGTACTGCAACGGTGTCTACCGTGACTGCTGACCAGCTCGGTCGTTGGTGTGGTTATGGGTGGGGACCTTGCTGATGTGCGTGTGTGGGCGAGTGAGTTGGATGCGGTGCACGGGCGATTTATGCACCGGTTCAGCCGGTCGGAGCCGCGGGAGTCGGCGCTGGCCTATATGCGGGGCCTGATCGCTCCGTTGCAGCGGAAGAACGGCTGGACGCTGGCGGAGGAGGCCGGCCATGCCGGCCCGGACCGTATCCAGAGGATGTTGAACCGGATCGAGTGGGACGCCGACGAGGTCCTCGACGATGTGCGCCGCTACGTGGTCGACAACCTCGGTGACCGGGAGGCGGTGCTCATCGTCGACGACACGGGCTTCCTGAAGAAGGGCACCCGCTCGGCAGGAGTGCAGCGGCAGTATTCCGGCACCGCCGGCCGCACGGAGAACTCCCAGATCGGCGTCTTCCTCGCCTACGCCACCGGCCGTGGACGCACACTGATCGACCGCCGTCTGTACCTGCCCACGTCCTGGACGGACGACCGGGAACGCTGCCGCCGGGCCGGCATCGGCGACGAGGTCGCTTTCGAAACGAAGGTGGTCATGGCCAAGGCGATGGTCCGAAAGGCCATCGCGGACCGGATCCCGTTTCGGTGGGTGACAGCGGATGCCGCCTACGGCTACAGCAAGGGCTGGTGGTTCGAGCTGGAGCAGGCCGATGTCTTCCACGTCATGGCCACAACCCGGCACGACACCGTCGTCACCCGCTGGTCCATCGACCATCCCGTCCATGACCTGTTTCCCGGCCTGCCACGGCAGAAGTGGAAGCGTCGTTCCTGCGGTGAGGGGGCACATGGTCGGCGGATCTTCGACTGGGCCCGCGTCGAGGTGAGGCCCTGGCACCGCGAAGACCGCCGGCACTGGGTCATCGCCCGCCGCAGCGTCAGCCGTCCCGAGGAGATTTCCTACTTCATCGCCTACTGTCCCGCCGACACCACTCTGGACCAGCTGATCCGCATCGCGGGCAGCCGCTGGGCAGTGGAGGAGTGCTTCCAGACCGCTAAGCAGGAATGCGGCCTGGACGACTACCAGGTCCGCCGCTATCCCGGCTGGCACCGCCACATGACCCTCGCCATGGCCGCCCACGCCTGCCTCACCGTCCTGCGCGCCCGCCAACTGGACACGGAGAAAGCAGAAACGGATCCTCCCAGCTCATCCACCTCAGCCTCGCCGAGATACGACGACTGATAACCCGCCTCACCGGCCGCCGCCCCACCCCAGTCGACCACATCCTGCACTGGTCGACATGGCGCCAACGACGCCAACACCAAGCCCGAGCCAGTCACTACAAACGACGCGGACACAGCCCGTGAAACCTGCCCAGCACTCAGAACAAGCACCGTTGCAGTACTAGATGCACTGGCGCGCAGGGCCCTCCGTGCCACCGAAGACAGGTCCGGGGTGACGCAGGGCCGGGTGGACAGCACCGACGCCACCGCCTGGCGTCAGGGGAGAGGCCGAACCGGGCCACCGTCCGCCCGCATCGCCACGGCGTCACGGACGACGTTCCGGTGCAGGTCCCACAGCAGCGGATTCGGGTCGAGATTCTCGTTCCCGAACCGTCCGGTCCAGCGCGTGCCAAAGACGCCGAGCGCCTCGATCGTCGGAGGCGGCTCAAGCCCCGTCGAGGAGCAGTACGTACTGCACGTCTGTGCCCTCGGTCCGCTTCTCCCAGCAGCGTGGGGACATCCGAGGCGCACCGCGGCGCAACTCGTCGACACGTGGGCTGCCGAGCACGAGCGCACGGTCGACGAGCAGCGTGCAGCGCACGTCGAGCGGCTCCACGGCCTTGGCGACCGGACAGAACTGGCGGTACGGGGACCCCACGCCGCGCAGAGTAGGTCCCCATGGCCGGAAGAACCAGGCCGGCAGCAGCCCGACGGTGGCGAATGCTGACGCTCCGGTACAGATCTGGTACTAGGAGACGGTGTACCCCGTTCCTAGACTCTGTTCCGTTCTGTACCGTTTCGTTCCGTGGTGTGCGGCGAGTTCGCTCGCTCCGTCACCGTCGCCCTGGTTCCGCGTACGTGCGCAGAAGGAGAACTGTCGTGAGTGAACTTCCCGACCCGGTCGAGGCCGACCGCGCCCTGAAGGCCAAGCACAGGGCGATGTGGGCGCAGGGTGACTACCCAGCCGTGGCCGCCGAGATCATCCCCGAACTGGGCCCGATCCTGGTCGAGGCGTGTGGACTGCGCGGCGGGAGCGAGACAGGGGCTTCCGACGCCGAAGGCCGGGGCGTGCGGCTGCTGGACGTGGCGGCAGGCTCGGGCAACGCGGCGATTCCCGCGGCGCTGGCCGGCGCGAGTGTGGTGGCGAGCGATCTGACTCCGGAGCTGTTCGAGGCCGGACGGCGGCTCGCGGCGGAGCGGGGCGTCGAAGTGGAGTGGCGACAGGCCGACGCCGAGGCGCTGCCGTTCGAGGACGACGAGTTCGACACGGTGCTGTCCTGCGTCGGGGTCATGTTCGCCCCGCATCACCAGGCCGCCGCCGACGAACTGGTACGCGTCTGCCGCCCCGGAGGCACGATCGGCCTGCTCAGCTGGACGCCCGAGGGCTTCCTCGGCCAGATGCTCGCCACCATGAAGCCCTATATGCCGCCGCCCCCGCCGGGTGCGCAGCCTCCGCCCCTGTGGGGGGACGAGGCGCACGTCCGCGCCCTGCTCGGGGACCGGGTCACGGACGTCGAGGCACGTAAACAGACGGTGCTGGTCGACCGCTTCAAGAGCCCCGAGGAGTTCCGCGACTACTTCAAGGCGCGTTACGGTCCGACCATCGCGGCCTACCGGGCCGTCGCCGACGACCCCGCCCGCACGGCCGCGCTGGACCGCGACCTCGCCGAACTCGCCCGGCGGCACGACCAAGGGGCGGGCAGCACGGCCATGGAGTGGGAGTACCTGCTGTTCACCGCTCGAACGGCGTGACCGCCTGACAGCGCACGAGGACGGACGCCGCGGCCGGCCGAGGGCAGGCCGTCGCGGCGTCCGTCGTGCGTGGTGGTGCGGGATCGCCGGTCGTGCGATCATCGGCCGGCGTGCCGGAGGCATCGCCCCGCCGCCCGATGGTCACTGTCCGGCCCGGAACCGGCCCGGCGTGTCCGGCAACTCCAGGGCCGCTTCCGGCACGGCATCGGAGTTGAAGGAGCGGTGGTGACTCTCCGGCGGCGCGAGGTAGGTGACAGGCAGTCCGCGGTTTCGACGACGATCTGGTCCACGGCGATCTGGTCCACGGCGATCGCGGGGGCGACCATGAAGAGCCGCAGGACGTGTTCGCCGGGTTCGGTGACGGTCACGGTGGTGGTCAGTGTCTCGATGCCGTCCTCGACCTTGCGGGCCCAGGCGGGCAACGGTGAGCGGGAGGGCGCCGATGGAGGCGGGCTGGTCCACGATCACCAGGACGGTGCCGAACTTCGCCTTGAGCTTGTGGAAGACGGCCCGCAGCTTCGGCTCGCTGTTGGGTAGCTGCTTGTCGTGGACCTTCTTGCCGGCCGGGGTGAGTCCGTGGCCGTGGTGAGTGGTCTTGCCGACGGCCAGGCCGAGGAAAGGCCGGGTTCCAGCCGTCGGTGCCCGCCAGGCGCGCCCCCAGAACGGCCGCGTCACCCCGCCCATGATGACGGTGACGCCGGGATCGTCCCGCTGGCCCGGCGCGTTGGGGTCTTTGACCGTGAACAAGACGGGGCATCCGCCACCATTGCGCCGATCATGCCGTCCACGTAGCCGGAAGGTGGCAGGGGAGACCCCGATTCCGCGTCGCGCAATTGTCACCAGCCGTCCTACTCGGACCAGGACGACCTGAACCGACACGATGCCCAGAATCGTGATCACGCGCAGCGGGGCCAGCGGGAGCGGCCCGTCCGCGCGCGCTCGCTCCAAGCGACCGCCGTAGCGGCGGTGCGCGCCGCCCTGCCCGAGGGCTCCCAGGTCCTGCTGCACGCGGACCTGGTGACCTCCCACCACTTCGGGTCGAAGCCGGGCGTCGACTCCGAGCACATGTGGGCGTGGCCGATGGTGTCGTCGTCCCGTTCGCGGGCGGACCGGGGGTTCTGCCCGCCCTCTGCGAGGACCGGGGCGGAAAGCGCCGGACGGGCTGCCGCCTTCGGCATCGTGCCGGGGATGGGCGGCGGCCCGGTGACCCTGCCGAAGACGTGGCTCGGACGACGGAACTTCGGCTCTACCACGAGGGGTTGGCGTCGGACCAGAACCTGACGGCGGTGGGGAGGTGCTGACGGCGGTGGGGTGAACCGTCGGGTTCACCCC
>NZ_JBHVDX010000175.1:0-22527 GCF_042802555.1 Streptomyces sp. NPDC057474
CCGCATGTCAGCCGTCCTCGGCTGTCAGCCGTCCATCGACTCGGCCAGACTCCGCGGCCGCATGTCGGTCCAGTGGGCCTCGACGTGGTCCAGGCAGGACTGCCGAGAATCGGGTCCGTGGACCGCCCGCCAGCCGGCTGGCACGTCCACGAAGTCCGGCCACAGGCTGTGCTGGTTCTCGTCGTTGACCAGCACCAGGTAGGTGCCCTCGGGGTCCTCGAACGGGTTGCTCATTCCACTCCTCTTTCTCACTTCGTGTTTCTTACTTCGTGTTTCTCACTTCGGGTTCCGCTCCGCCCACGCGACGAGCCCCTGAAGGGCCCGGAACCAGGTCTCGGCGAGATCCTGGACCGTGTCGCGCGGCAGCAGTCCTTCCAGATACGACCAGTGCGCGGCCAGCACCGGCCCGTCCGCCCGGTCCTCGGTCACCACGTTGATCTCCAGCGCGTGACCCTCCCGCATCGAGCCCTCCGACCCGATGTCCGCCGCGTCCTCCTCCGGCGCGTACGACCAGTCCGTCTCCTCCGGGATACCGAACCGGCCCAGGTAGTTGAACTCGACGCGTGGCGGTTCGTAGGCCGCCAGCACCTCGCGGGTACGGGGGTTGAGGTGCCGCAGCAGGCCGTACCCGACACCGTTCGCGGGCAGCGCCGCCAGATGCTCGCGCACCCGTCGCACGGCCTCCTCGGCGGCCGGGCCACCGGCGAAGGCCTCGGCCGGGTCGGCCGGCCCCGCGTCGAGCCGCACCGGGAAGACGCTCGTGAACCAGCCGACCGTACGGGACAGGTCGATCCCGTCGCCGCCCAGCTCCTCCTCGCGGCCGTGGCCTTCGAGGTCGACGAGGACCGAGGTGTCCGAACCGCCGTTCCGCCGCCGCCGGTCGGCGAAGGCGAGGGCGAGCCCGGCCAGCAGCACGTCGTTGACGGCGGCGCCGAACGCGGCGGGCACGGCCGACAGCAACGGTCCGGTGTGCTCGGCCGGCATCCGGAGGACCACCTCGCGCCGGGTCGCGGTGGTGTCGAGGTCCGGGTCGGGCTCCCGCAGGAGCGGGAAGGGCTCGGAGCCGCTCGCCAAGATGTCTGTCCAGGCGGGGAGTTCGGCCTCACGCGCCGGGCCCCGCGCAGACTCGGTGAGCTGTCGCGACCAGCTCGCGAACGAGGTGTCGACCGGGTCGAGCCGGACCGGCCGCCCGGCGCAGACATCCCGCCACGCGACGGACAGGTCCGGCAGCAGCACCCGCCACGACACTCCGTCCACCACCAGGTGGTGGGCGATCAGCAGCAGTCGGCCCGGCGCGTCGCCCGCGTCGAACCACACGGCCCTGACCATGACTCCCGCGTCGGGATCGAGGAGCGTCCGGGCCGCGCGCGCCTGCTCCGCCACCATCTCACCGAGAGCCGCCGCGTCGAGGCCGGCCGCGTCCACGCGGTCGATCCACCCGGCGGCGTCGACCGTCCCGACCGGCGGTACGTGCAGCGACCAGTCGTCGGTGGCGTCGGGCGACGGCCGCAGGAGGGTTGCCCGCAGCAGGTCGTGCCGGTCGGCGAGAGCCTGGAGGACGGTGGTCAGGCCGGGCAGGTCCAGTTCGGCGGGGGTGCGGACGAGTGCCGACTGGTGGTACGAGGCGAACGGGCCGCCCAGTTCGCGCAGCCAGTGCATGACCGGGGTGAGCGGCACGATGCCGGTGCCGTCGTCCTCGGGGCGTCGGGCGGTCGCGTCGACCGTCTCGGCGACCGTGCCCAGCGCCGCCACCGTGCGATGGCGGAAGACCAGCCGGGGAGTGATGCGTACGCCCGCAGCACGCGCCCGGCCCACGAGCTGCATCGCGACGATACTGTCGCCGCCGAGGGCGAAGAAGTCGTCGTCCACGCCGACCTGTTCGAGGCCGAGCACGTCCGCGAAGACCGCGCAGAGCGTCTTCTCCACCTCGGTGGCGGGCGCGCGGCCCGACGACAGGGCGGAGAAGTCGGGCGCGGGCAGCGCGGCCCGGTCGAGCTTGCCGTTCGCCAGCTCCGGGAACCGGCCGAGGGCCACGACGGCCGCCGGGACCATGTGGTCGGGGAGCCGGGCGGCGACATGGGCGCGCAGCGTCGCCGGGTCCGGGACCGCACCCGCGGACGACGGGATCACGTAGGCGACCAGCAGCTTGCGCGGTCCCTCCTGACGTACCGTCACCACAGCTTGTCCGACGGCCGGATGGGCGGTGAGCGCGGACTCGATCTCCGCCGGCTCGATGCGGAAGCCGCGAATCTTGACCTGGTCGTCGGCCCGGCCGAGGTAGTCCAGCCGCCCGTCGGCCGTCCAGCGGGCCAGATCGCCGGTCCGGTACAGCCGCGAACCGGGCCCTCCGAACGGGTCGGCCACGAACCGCTCGGCGGTCAGCCCGGGGGAGCCCAGGTAGCCACGGGCGAGACCGCCGCCCGCCAGGTACAGCTCACCGGTGACACCGGGGGGCACCGGCTGGAGCAGCCCGTCGAGGACGTAGGCCCGGGTGCCGGCCACCGGCCGTCCCACGAGCGGGCGTTCGCTGTCCCCGACGCGACCCACCAGGGCGTCCACGGTCGACTCGGTCGGCCCGTACAGGTTGAACGCCTCGGTGCCGCGCAGCGCGGCCAGGCGCTGCCACAGTGCGACCGGTACGGCCTCGCCGCCCACGCCGACCACCACGAGGGGGCAGTCGTCGCCGCTCAGCAGACCGCTGTCGGCCATCTGCGCGAAGAACGACGGGGTGACCTCCAGGAAGTCGAAACCGTGCTCGACCACGGCCCGGGCGAGCAGTTCGGGGTCGCGCCGCACCTCCTCGGACACGATGTGCACACAGTGCCCGTCCAGCAGCCACAGCTGAGGCTGCCAGGACGCGTCGAAGAAGAACGACCAGGCGTGCCCGGCCCGCAGGTGCCGTCGGCCCGCGGTCTCGATCGCCGGTGCGTAGAGCGTCTCGCGGTGACTGTGGAAGAGGTTGCCGAGGGTCTCGTGGGTGATCACCACACCCTTGGGCCGACCGGTGGAGCCGGAGGTGTAGATGACGTACGCCGGGTGGCGAGGGGTCAGGTCTCCGGTCCGGTCGGTGTCGGTGAGGTCGGCGGCCTCCTCGGCCGCGATCCGGTCGGTCGTGGCGGGATCGTCGAGCACCAAGGGGTCGGCGTCCGGCGGAAGGGTCTTCCGGAGTTCCCGGGTGGTCAGGGTCAGTACCGGGCGGGCGTCGTCGAGGACGTCCGCCGTACGGTCCGTCGGCGCGTCGGGGTCGAGGGGCAAGTAGGCCGCGCCCGTCTTGTGCACGGCCAGCACGGCGACCAGGAACCGCGCGGTGCGTGGCAGCGCGAGGGCCACGAACCGCTCGGGCCCGGCGCCGAGTTCGACCAGGAGCCGCGCCAGGCGGTTGGCCTCGGCGTTCAGCTCGGCGAAGGTCAGCTCGACGCCGTCGGAGGCCACGGCGGGCAGCTCGGGGTGCTGCCGCACCCGTTCCTCGAAGAGCGCGGGCACGGTGGTCGCGGCGGCGACGAGTGGGCGGCTCTGCCAGCCGCCTGTCAGCTGCCGGCGTTCGTCCGCGTCGAGGATGTCGATACGTCCGAGGGTCTGGTCCGGGTCGGCGACGACGGCCCGCAGGACGCGCCGCAGCCGGTCGGCGAAGGACTGCGCGGTCGCGTGGTCGAACAGGTCGGCGCTGTACTCCAGCACGCCGTCCACGCCGCTGCCGTCGCCGCGCTCCACGAAGTCGAAGGACAGGTCGAACTTCGCGGTGGTGCTGACGACTTCGTCCCGACGGGCCCGCAGCCCCGGCAGTCCGGTGTCCTCGCCACCGGCCGCCAGATGCACCACCATCACCTGGAACAGCGGGTGCCGGGCCAGCGAGCGGGCCGGGTTGAGCACCTCCACCAGCCGTTCGAACGGAACCTCCTGATGGTCGAAGGCGCCCAGATCGGTCTCCCGCACCCGCGCCAGCAGCTCCCGGAACGTCGGCTCGCCGGACGTGTCCGTCCGCAGCACCAGCGTGTTGAGGAAGAACCCGACCAGGTCCTCCAGCGCCGCGTCCGTCCGCCCGGAGATCGGGCTGCCGATCGGGATGTCCTGCCCGGCACCGAGCCGGGTGAGCAGGGTCGCCACGGCGGCCTGCATCACCATGAACACGCTGACGCCGTTGTCACGCGCCAACCGGTGCAGTTCGGCGGCGAGTTCGGCGTCGAGCGACAGATCGGCGGCGCCGCCCCGGTAGGTCGACTCCAGCGGACGCGGCCGGTCGACGGGCAGTGCAAGCTCCTCCGGCAGGCCGGCCAACGTCTGCCGCCAGTAGGCGATCTGATGTGCCGCCAGACTCTCCGCGTCTTTTTCGTCGCCGAGAACGTCCCGCTGCCACAGTGTGTAGTCGGCGTACTGGACCGGCAACGGCTCCCACTCGGGCGCCCGCCCGGCCGCACGGGCCGCGTAGGCGACCGCCAGGTCCCCGTGCAGCGGCCCCTCCGACCACTCGTCACCGGCGATGTGGTGCAGCAGGAGCAGCAGCGTCCACTCCTCCCCGCCCGTGCGGAACACATGGACGCGCAACGGCAGTTCACGGTCCAGCTCGAAGCCGTACGCGCCCGCGCGGGCGAGCCGCTCGGGGAGCCGCTCGGCGTCGGTCTCCGCCACCTCGAACGGAACGCGCACCTCGTCCGCGTCCAGTACCCGCTGGAAGGCCCGCCCCTCCTCGTCGGGGAAGACCGTGCGCAGCGTCTCGTGCCGTACGACCAGATCGTGCACGGCCGCCCGCAACGCCTCGACGTCCAGCTCCCCGGTCAGCCGCCAGGCGGAGGGGATGTTGTACGTCGCGCTGGGACCCTCCACCTGGTACAGCACCCACAGGCGCTGTTGTGCGGACGACAGGGGCAGCCGCTCGGGACGCGCATGTACCCCGAGCGCCGGCCGGGCGCGGACATCGGCCGTGGAGCCCTCCGCCAGGCGTTGCGCGAGACGGGCCACCGTCGGCGCGTCGAACACCGTACGCAGTGCCACATCGGCGCCGAAAGCCGCCCGGACCCCGGCGACCAGCCGCATCGCGAGCAGCGAATGGCCGCCCAGGGCGAAGAAGTCGTCGTCGACGCCGACCCTGTCCACACCCAGCACATCCGCGAACAGACCGCAGAGGATCTCCTCACGAGGATCCCGCGCCCTGCCGCCCGTGCCGCCGCCCGCCGCGAAGTCGGGCACGGGCAGCGCCCGGCGGTCCAGTTTGCCGTTCGGCGTCAGCGGCAGCGCGTCGAGGACGACGACGGCCGCGGGGATCATGTGCTCGGGCAGGGAGGTGGTGGCATGGCTCCGCAGGAGTGCCGCGTCGGTGACCCCGCCGGCGGCGGGGACGACGTAGGCGACGAGCCGCTGCTCGTGCGGTACGACGACCGCGTGGGCCACCGACTCGTGCCGGGCGAGCACCACCTCGATCTCGCCGGGCTCGATGCGCACCCCACGGATCTTGACCTGGTGGTCCGTGCGGCCCAGGAAGTCGAGCGTGCCGTCCGGCAGCCAACGGGCCAGGTCGCCCGTGCGGTACATCCGGGCACCGGGGCCGCCGTACGGGTCCGCGACGAACCGATCGGCCGTGAGGCCCGGACGGTCGAGGTAGCCACGTGCGAGCTGGACGCCCGAGAGATACAGCTCTCCCGCCACACCCAGCGGGACCGGCCGCAGCGCCGCGTCCAGGACATAGGCCCGGGTGTTCCAGACGGGACGCCCGATCGCCACCCGGTCGGCCCCCGGAACCACCTGGCCGGCCGTGACGTCGACCGAGGCCTCCGTGGGCCCGTACAGGTTGTGCAGCTCGGCCGACAGCACCTCGTGGAGGCGCTCGGCCACCGGCGACGGCAGCGCCTCACCGCTGCACATCACCCGGCGCAGACTCGTGCACCGCGCGGCGGCCGGCTCCTCCAGGAACACCTGGAGCATCGACGGCACGAAGTGCGTGGTCGTGACGCCCTGTTCGCGGATCAGGTCCGCCAGATACGCCGGGTCCTTGTGGCCCTCCGGCCGGGCGACCACCAGCGCGGCCCCGGTGATCAGCGGCCAGAAGAACTCCCACACCGACACGTCGAAGCCGAACGGGGTCTTCTGCAGCACCCGGTCGTCGGGGCCCAGCCCGTACGCGTCCTGCATCCACAGCAGCCGGTTCACGATCCCCTCGTGCGGCACGACCACACCCTTGGGGCGGCCCGTGGAGCCGGAGGTGTAGATCACGTAGGCCGGGCTCAACGAGTCGTACGTCGTGGGCAGTTCACCCTCCGGCCCCTGCGGCAGCGCGTCCTCGACTACGCACACCGGCCGGGCCTCCTCCAGCATGAGCGCGATACGCTCCCGAGGCTGATCGGCGTCGAGCGGCAGATAGGCGCCGCCCGCCCGGTGCACCGCCAGCAGGGCCACGACCAGCTCCACCGAACGCGGCAACGCCACCGCCACCGTGCGCTCCGGGCCAACCCCCCTCCCGGCCAGGACCCGCGCCGTCCGCTCGACCCGCTCGTCCAACTCCGCGTAGGTCAACCGCTGTTCGTCCTCGACCAGAGCGAGCGCGTCCGGCGTCCGCGCCACCTGCGCGCGGAACAGCTCCGGCAGGGTCGTCGCCGGTACGTCGTGCCCGGTGTCGTTCCACCGGACGAGCACCGACTCCCGCTCGGCCTCCTCCAGGACCTCCAGATCCCGTACGGGGAGGCCGGGTTCGGCGGCGACCTGGTCGAGGAGCCGCGCCAGCAGCCTGGCGAGCCGCTGTGCCGTCGCCTCGTCGTACAGGTCGAGCGCGTACTCGAGAAGCAGGGTGAGACGGCCCCGGCCCACCTCGTCCACGAAGGTGAAGTGGAGGTCGAACTTGGCCATGCCCGTGTCCATGTCGAACCACTCGGTGGGCATGCCGAGCACATCGGGGTCGCCGTCGGGCCGGTAGTGGTAGCCGAGCATGACCTGGAAGAGCGGGTTGCGGCCGGCGACCCGGGGCGGGTTCACGGCCTCGACGACGTGGTCGAAGGGGAGATCCTGGTTCTCGAACGCCTCCAGGGCGGATTCCCGGACCCGGCGGAGGAGTTGCGTGAACGTCAGGTCGGATCCGTCTCCGTCGCCGGACAGATCGGTGCGCAGCACCAGCGTGTTCACGAAGAACCCGACCAGGTCGTCCAGCGCGTCGTCCGTACGCCCGGCGATGGGCGCCCCGAGCGGAATGTCGTCCCCGGCACCGAGCCGGTGCAGCAGTGCCGCCGTGGCCGCCTGGAACAGCATGAACATACTGGTGCCGGTGGCACCGGACAGCTCGCGCAATGCCTGGGCCGTCGCGGGGGAGAGGTCCAGTCGGACCTTGCCGCCACGCCCGGTGGGGTTCTGCGGCCGGGGCCGGTCCAGAGGCAGGGACAACTCCTCCGGCAGCGCCCGCAGGGCCTCGGTCCAGTGGGCGAGCTGGGCCTCGCCCACCTGACCGAGCAGCGTGTCCTGCCACAGGGTGTAGTCGGCGTACTGGACGGGCAGCGGCGCCCACTGCGGTGCGCGGCCCTCGACACGGGCCCGGTACGCGGTGGTGAGATCACCGAGGAACGGCCGGTCCGACCACTCGTCGGTGGTGATGTGATGCAACATCAGCGCCACGACGTGGTCGCCGGGTCCCAGCCGCAACACCTCGGCCCGGACGGGTAGTTCGGCGCTCAGGTCGAACGGACGACGCTGAGCCGCCTCGATCCGCGCGGCCAGCTCGTCCTCGCTCACATCGGACACCCGGAAGTCGGGCTGGGCCGCGCCCGGCGGCACGATCCACTGATACGGCTCTCCGCCCTCCTCCAAGAACCGGGTCCGCAGGGCCTCATGACGATCGATGACATCGCCCAGCGCGGCCCGCAGCGCGTCGAGGTCCAGCTTGCCGCGCAGTCGGAAGACGAGGGGGAAGTTGTAGGCGACGCCGCCGGTGATGCGCTCCACCAGCCACAGCCGCCGCTGGGCCGCCGACAGCGGGATCCGCGCGGGCCGCTCGGGCACCGTCCGCAGTACCGGACGCGCGGGTCGACCGGCTTCCGCACGCAGTGCCAGCGCCTCGGGGGTGGGCGCCTCGAACAGGTCGCGGATCGCCAGCTCGGCGCCCAGTTCGGTGCGGGCGCGGCTGATCAGCCGGGTCGCCAGCAGTGAGTGGCCGCCCAGGTCGAAGAAGTTGTCCTCCGCGCCGGTCCGGGGCAGGCCCAGCACCTCGGCGAAGAGACGGCACAGCACCTCCTCGACGGGGGTGCGCGGGCCGCGCCCGGCCGACAGGGCGACCGCGGGCTCGGCGTCCGGCAGGGCGCGCACGTCGAGCTTGCCGTTGTCGTTCATCGGCAGTCCGGGCAGCACCACGAAGGCGGCGGGCACCATATAGCCGGGCAGCCGCTGTCCGAGGTCGTCGCGGAGCCGTCTGATGAGCGCGGTGTGGCCGCGCCCCGCGGCCGGGGTGTTGGCGAACGGGACGTCGTCGCGGTCGGCGCGCGGCCGGTACAGGCCCGTTGTACGGGAAGCGGTGCCGGGCACGAACACCGCCTCGTAGGCGCCGGGTTGGCCGGACCAGGTGGTGAGCAGCCGGTAGCCGCGTGCCTCGGCCGTCTCCCGCAGGTCTTCCGGTTCCACGCCCGTCGCGACGACGGCCGTCGGCCGGCCGGTGTCCAGGGCGCGCAGCCCGGCGAGGTCGCCGGCCGTGCGGGCGTCCGGGACGCCCCGCACCCGGAGCGGTCCGGTGCCGTCGAGACGGGCGAGGAGCGCGTCCCGCCCGGTCCAGTCGACGGCCGGGACGCCGTCCAGGGAGAGCGAGGGACCGCCCTCGTACAGCACCACGTCGTACCGGTAGCGGGTCAGCTCGTTGTGGTGGCGGCCCGCCTTGGTGCGCAGGTCGACGCCGACGCCGAGGGTGGTGAACCAGTCCGGGTCGACGAGGAGTTCCTTCTCCAGGGCGAGGCCGCGCTCCACGGCCCGGCGCAGGCTCCCGGGCTCCGTGTCCGCGTCGGCACGGGCGGCCTGGATGCCGGCCTGGAACACACGGGCCTGGCGCAGGTCGCGGACGTCACCGAGGAACAGGGCGCCGCCGGGGGCGAGCAGGTCCAGCGCGCCGCGGATCACCTGGTGGAGGTGGTCCAGGCTCGGGAAGTACTGGATGACGGAGTTGATGACGACCGTGTCGAAGAAGCCGGTGGGCAGGCCGTCGGTCACCTCGGCGGCCTGGCAGCGGAGTTCGACCTTGCCGGCCAGCTCGGGATCGGTGCTGATGCCCTCGGTGAGCTTGCGGATCACCGGTGCGGCGAAGTCGGTCGCCCAGTACGCCTCGGCGTCCGGGGCGAGCTTCGACAGCAGCAGGCCCGAGCCGACGCCGATCTCCAGGATGCGGCGGGGCTTCAGCTCGCGGATGCGGGACACCGTGGCCTCACGCCACTCGCGCATGTGCTCCACGGGGATGGGGGTGCCGTCGTAGGAGCTGTCCCAGCCGGCGAAGTCCTCGGTGAAGAGGGCGGTGCCGATCTCGGTGTACTCGGCGGAGTAGATCTCCTGCCACTCGCCGATCTGCTCCCGCTCGGCCGACTCGCGTGCCTCGGCGTCGGGTTCGGCCGGGACGACATAGCCGACGAGGCGCTTGGTGCCGGGGGCGCCGGTGTCGTCCCGAGCGATGACGGCGGCCCGGGACACCTCGGGGTGCTGGACGAGAGCGGTCTCGATCTCGCCCAGCTCCACCCGGTAGCCCCGGATCTTGACCTGGTCGTCGGTACGGCCGAGGAAGTCCAGATTGCCGTCCGGGCGGCGTCGCACGAGGTCACCGGTGCGGTACATGCGCTCGCCCGGCTGTCCGTAGGGGTCGGCCACGAACCGCTCGGCGGTCAGGCCGGGCCGGTCGAGATAGCCGCGTGCCAGACCGACACCCGCGATGTACAGCTCACCCGCCACACCGTCCGGCACCGGCCGCAGCCAGGTGTCGAGGATGCGGGCCCGGGTGGCGCGGATGGGCTTGCCGACGGTCGGGGTCGCGCTGTCCTCCGTACCACCGCCGAGCGTGTTGATCGTGTACTCGGTCGGGCCGTACAGGTTGTAGCCGTACGTCCCCTCCGTGTCCCGCAGCGTGTTCCACACCGTCTCGGTGACGGCCTCGCCGCCGAGCAGCACCAGCGGCGGCCGGTGCCCGTCCAACAGGCCCTCCTCCAGCAGGAGATGGGCGTAGGTCGGGGTCACGTTGACGACGTCGACGCGGTGTTCCTCGCAGTACGCCACCAGCGCGGTCGCGTCCCGCCGCAACTCCTCGTCACAGACGTGGACTTCATGGCCTTCGACGAGCCACAGCAGCTCCTCCCAGGACATGTCGAACGCGAACGACACGGTGTGCGCGATCCGCAGCCGCCGCCCGCCCGCCGACGCGATCGCCGGGGCGAAGATCTCCTTCTGGTGGTTGAGCTGCATGTTCGTCAGACCGATGTACGGCGTGACGACACCCTTGGGACGACCCGTCGACCCCGAGGTGTAGATGACGTACGCCGGGTGGTCCAGGCTGAAGGTCACCGACACCGGATCGGCCGGGAGGCCCGCCAGTTCGGCCGCCACCGCCGGGTCGTCGAGCAGCACGCGGGGCGTGTCGCCCGTCAGCGTCCCCGACACGCTCCGCGTGGACAGCAGGAGCAGCGGGCGGGCGTCCGCCAGCATCAGCGACAGCCGCTCGGCCGGATGGTCCAGCTCCAGGGGCAGATAAGCAGACCCCGTCCGCAGCACCGCGAACAGCGCCACCACCATGTCGATAGAACGTGGCAGCCCGAGCGCGACGACCCGCTCGGGACCGGCGCCCCGCGCGATCAGCAGCCGCGCCATGCGGTCGCAGCGCGCGTCGAGTTCGGCGTACGTGAGGGTCTGCGCGCCGAAGACGAGGGCGGTCTCGTCCGGGGTGCGGGCGGCCTGTGCGGCCAGCATGTCCGCCACCGTCTCGTGCGGCACGGGCTGCCGCTGCTCGGCCTCCTCGCGGGCGAGCGCGGCGGCCTCGACGGGCAGCAGGGAGTCCAGTGAGCCGACGGGAGCGTGCGGGTCGGCCACCAGACGGCCCACCAGCAGCACGAAACGGTCCAACAGGCGTTGCGCGTAGATGCCGTCGAGCAGGTCGGGCCGGTAGGCGAGGGTCGCCCTGACCCGCTCGCCGGGCGTCACCACCAGGTTCGCCGGGTAGTGCGTGGCGTCCACGTTGGCCACGGCCGTCGCGCCGTGCCGCTCGCGCAACTCGGCGAGCCGCTCGTCGGTGTCGGCGTTGCGCAGCACGAACAGGGTGTCGAACAGCCGCCGGTGACCCGTCTCGGCCTGGAGCACACCGAGGCCCAGATGCTCGAACGGCATGACCTCCAGCCGCTCGCCCTGGATCCGGCGCAACAGACCGAGGACCGGCTCACGCGGGTCGAAGGCGATGCGCGCGGGCACGGTGTTGAGGAACATGCCGACGACGTTCTCGACGTCCGGCACCTCGCTGGGCCGCCCGGCGACCGTCGTACCGAACGCGATGTCACTGCGGCCGGTGGCGCCGGCCAGGACCAGCCCCCAGGCCGCGTTGAGCACGGTGTTGAGGGTCAGACCGTGGCCCCGCGCGATGTCGCGCAGCCGCTCCGCGACCGTCGCGTCCAGCACGGCGTCCAACTGCTCCGGGATCACCGGCTCCTGCCCCCGGTCGGAGGCGGCCGGCACCAGCAGCGTGGGCTCCTCGAAACCGGACAGGGCCGCCCGCCACGCCCGGGTGGCCTCGGCGTCGTCCTGCCGCTCCAGCCAGGTCAGGTAGTCGCGGTACGAGCCGGGTCGGGCGAGGCCAGCCGGATCGCCTCCGCTCTCGTACAGCGCGAACAACTGGTCCAGGAACAGCCAGGCCGACCAGCCGTCCCACAGGATCAGATGACGGCCGACGACCAGCCGGTCGCCGCGCTCCTCGCCGAGCCGCACGAGCAGCATCCGGAAGAGGAGGGGGCGGGTGAGGTCGAAGCGCTGCGCCCTCGACTCGTCCAGCAACTCCCGCATCCGCCGGTCCTGTTCGGCTGCCGGGAGCCCCGCGAGATCCACCTCCGTCAGGGGGATCTCGGCGTCCCGCACGATGAACTGCACCGGCTGGCGCAGCCCTTCACTGGTGAACCCGGCCCGCAGGCTGGGGTTGCGGGCCAGCAGCGTGCGCATGGCCGCCGACAGCCTCTCGGCGTCGACGCGTTCGGCGAAGTCGAAGGACTCGTGGACCGTGTAGACGTCCAGGGAGCTGTCGTCGAAGTTCGAGTGGAAGAACAGGCCCTCCTGGAGCGGGGCGAGGGGCCACACGTCCTCGATCCGGCCCGGGGCGAGCCGCTCGACCTGCTCCCGCTCCTCCTCGGTCAGCTCGAACGCGGACTCGGCAGGGGCGTCCCCCGTGGCCGTCTCCTCGATGGCGGCCGTCGCCGCGAGCGCCGCAGGGGTGCGGTGTTCGAACACATCGCGGGGGCCGATCGCCAGACCCGCGCGGCGGGCCCGGCTGGAGACGGCGATCGAGCTGATGCTGTCGCCGCCGAGCAGGAAGAAGTCGTCGTCGACACCGACCTCGGCGAGCTTCAGCACGGCCGCGAAGATCTCGACGAGCAGCTGCTCCCGGGGACTGCCCGGGGCGCGGGTGACGGTGCCGCGTACGGCCTGCGGGGCGGGCAGCGCGGCCCGGTCCAGCTTGCCGCTCGGGGTGAGCGGCAGCGCGTCGAGGACCACCCAGGCGCTCGGCACCATGGGTGAGGGGAGAGAGCCCGTCAGGGCCTCACGGAGGCCGCTCACCTCGGCGCGGCCGACAGGCACGACATAGGCGACGAGCGCGTCGTCCCGTACCGTCACGGCGGCCTGCGCGACCTCCGGCAGCCGTACCAGCGCGGCCTCGATCTCGCCGAGTTCGATCCGGTTGCCGCGCAGCTTGACCTGCCGGTCCGTGCGGCCCAGATACTCGATCACCCCGTCCGCGCGACGCCGGACCAGGTCACCGGTGCGGTACATCCGGCTGCCGGGCGGCCCGTACGGATCGGCGGTGAACCGCTCGGCCGTCAGCGCCGGGCGGGCGTGGTAGCCGCGGGCGAGCTGGACGCCGGTCAGGTACAGCTCGCCGGGGACACCGTCGGGGACGGGCCGCAGACAGGCGTCCAGGACCCGGAGGCCGGTGTTCCACACGGGACGCCCGATGGGCACCGAAGCGCCCCGGTCCTCGTCGGAGGCATACGGGTGGTACGTGACGTCGACGGCCGCCTCGGTCGGGCCGTACAGGTTGTGCAGCGGCACGCCGGTCAGCGCGTGCCAGCGGCTCGCGGCGGCGACCGGGAGCGCCTCGCCGCTACTCAGCACACGGCGCAGCGACGCCGACCAGGTGGGGTCGCCGGTGACCTCGTCGTGCCGGAGGAAGGCCTCCAGCATCGACGGCACGAAGTGCATGGTCGTGACGGCCTGCTCGCGCACGAGCCCGGCCAGGTAGGCGGGGTCGCGGTGGCCGTCCGGGCGGGCGAGCACCACGGTCGCGCCTTCGAGGAGCGGCCAGAAGAACTCCCACACCGACACGTCGAAGCTGGACGGCGTCTTCTGCAGCACCCGGTCGTCCGGGCCGAGCCCGTACTCGCCCTGCGTCCACGCGAGCCGATTCGCGATGGCGCGGTGGGTGACAACGACGCCCTTGGGGAGGCCGGTCGAGCCGGAGGTGTAGATGAGGTAGGCGGGGTCGTCGGGACGCGCGGCGACGGGGGCGATGACGTTCCCGGCCGGCTCGTCGTCGAGGGCGTCGAGCAGCAGCACCGAAGGCACTGAAGGAACGTTCCGCTCAGGCAGCCGGTCGGCCGTCGCGGACAGCGTGACCACCGTCGTGGCGCCCGAGTCGGCGAGCATATGGGTCACCCGGTCGGCCGGGTAGTCCAGGTCCACCGGCAGATAGGCGGCCCCCGACTTCAGTACGCCCAGCAGCGCCACCATCAGCTCGGCCGAGCGCGGTACGGCGACCGCCACGAACGTCCCCGGCCGGGCACCCCGGCCGCGCAGCCGTGCGGCCAACTCCTGGGCGCGGGCGTCCAGTTCGGCGTAGCTCAGCCGCTCGCCCTCGAAGACGACGGCCGTCGCGTCCGGCGTCCGGGCGACCTGCGCGGCGAACCTCTCCGCCAGGGTGGTCTCCGGTACGAGGTGTTCCGCGCCGGCGGGATGGGCGCGCAGAGCCTCGTCGGCGGAGAGCAGCTCGACGGAGGCGGCCGCGCGGTCCGGTGCCTCGGCGATGGCCTCCAGGACGCGGGCCAGACGGTCCCCCAGCGCGCGGACGGTGTCGCCGTCGAGGCGTTCCGCGTGGTGCTTGAGCCGCAGGTCGAGCCGTCGGCCGGGCTTGACGACGAGGGCGAGGGGATAGTGCACGGAGTCGTGGAAGGCGTCGCCGGTGATGCGCACGGTGCCCGAGGCGTCCCGGAGGTGCGTCTCGGCGGGGTAGTTCTCGAACACCACGAGGGTGTCGAAGAGTTCACCGGAGCCCGCGTGTCCGGTGAGCCGCTGGATCTCGGCGAGGCCCAGGTGCTGGTGGTCCAGCAGCCGGGCCTGCTCCTCCTGGAGCCGGACGAGCAGAGCCCCGAGGGACTCGCGGGGTGCCCAACGCAAGCGTGTCGGCAGGGTGTTGATGAACAGGCCCACCATGGAGGCGATGCCCTCGACCTCGCCGTCGCGCCCGGAGACCGTGGTGCCGAACACGACGTCGTCCCGGCCGGTCAGCCTGCCGAGGAGCAGGCCCCAGGCGCCCTGGACCACCGTGCCGAGGGTGACCCCGTGCTCACGGGCCCGCTCGGCGAGCCGCGCGGTGGTCCGCTCGGACAGTTCCACCCGCACATGTTCCGGCCGTACGGGTGCCGCGTCGGCCGGAGCGCCGACCAGCCGAGTCGGCTCGTCCAGTCCGGCGAGCGCGTCGAGCCAGGCGTCGCGAGCCGCGTCGCGGTCCTGCTCGGCCAGGCGGCGCAGGAAGCCGCGGTAGGGGGCGACTTCGGGAAGCCGAGGCGCGTCGGTGCCGTAGGACGCCATCAGTTCGCGGTGCAGTACCGGCAACGACCAGCCGTCCGCCACGATGTGATGGAAAGTCAGGACAAGACGGCTGCGCTCCTCGCCGAGCCGGACCAGGGCGCAGCGCAGCAGGGGCGGCGCGGCCAGGTCGAAGCCCCGGGCGCGCTCGTCGGCGGCCACCGCGTCGCCGAGCGTCTCCCGCTCTTCCCCGTCCTGCGACGACAGGTCGACTTCCCGCCACGGCAGTTCGGCGCCCCGCGTGATGATCTGCACCGGGGTGCCGTCCGGGCGCTGGCGGAAGGCGGCTCGAAGTGGCGCGTGTCGGTCCAGGAGGCCTTGCGCGGCCCGGCGCAGCACCGGGCCGTCGACGGGCCCGGCGAGGTCAAGGACCTGCTGGACGACATACGTGTCCCCGCCGGCGCCGCCGGTGAGGGAGTGGAAGAAGAAGCCCTGCTGGAGCGGGGTGAGCGGAAGCAGTTCCTCGACCGCCAGCGGGCGTGTGCCCTGGATCTCGGCGAGTTCGGCCTCGTCGACCTCCACGAGCGGTTCGTCGGCGGTGTGCTCGGCGACCCGCTCGACGGCGGCCTTCGCCAGCGCCTCGACCGTGCGGTGCCGGAACACCTCACGGGTGGTGAGCTTGAGGCCCGACTCCCGTGCGCGGATGAGCAGTTGGATGGCGCTGATGCTGTCGCCGCCGAGCGCGAGAAAGTCGTCCTCGGCCGTCACGGCGTCGAGCCCCAGCACCTCGGCGTACAGCGCGCACAGCAGCCTCTCGCGGGTGGTGCGCGGGGCGCGGCCGGAGCTCATGGTCGCGTAGTCCGGGGCCGGCAGCGCTCTCGCGTCGATCTTGCCGCTGGGCGTGACCGGCAAAGCGTGCAGCGGGACGAACGCCGAGGGGACCATGTAGTCGGGCAGCCACTCGGCGGCGTGCCCGCGCAGGGTCCGCATCAGCGCGCCGACGTCACGGAAGGGCGCGGGCCGGTTGGCGTGCGGATAGACGCCGGCCGTCCGGTACAGGGGGCCGAAGGGCCCGTCGAGGACGAGTACGGCGTCGAACGCCCCGTCGTCGGCGCTCCCGTTCCAGGTGAGCGCCGCCCGGTAGCCGTGCTCCACCGCCAGCGCGCGCAGGTCCTCCGGATCGGTCCCGGGAGCCGCCTCCCGGCTGCTGCCCTCCAGCCGCCGCAGGTCCGCCAGGTCGTCCGCGAGGCGCGCGTTGGGCACACCGGTGACACGGAGCCCGTCCGGCCGCCCGGCCAGCAGCTCCGCCAGTCCGCCGAGGCCGCCGACGGCCGCCCAGTTGACCTCCGGCAGTTCCCGGGTGTCCGCCGGAGCCCCCGGGCGCAGTACGACGTCGTACCGGTACCGGCTCAGCTCGTTGTGGTGCGTCGCCCGTTTGATCCGGATCTCCGCGTCGAAGCCGTCGAGGGCGGCGAAGAAGTCGGGGTCGAGGAGGAGTTCGCCCTCCCAGCGCACCGACTGCTCGACGGCCGTCCGCAGCACGCTCTTGTCCTCGCCCTCACCCTCGTCGCCGGGTGCCCGCCGGGTCTCCACGGCCGCGCGCAGCGTACGCAGCAGCCGCAGATTGCGGACGTCGCCGACGAAGATCCGGCCGCCGGGGGCCAGCAGCCCCGACACCTGGCGCAGTACGTCGACGAGGTACTCCCCGCTGGGGAAGTACTGGGCGACCGAGTTGATGACGACCGTGTCGAAGTACCCGGCCGGCAGCCCGTCGGTGTCGTGGGCGGGCTGGGCCCGCAGCTCGACCTTCGCGGCCAGCTCCGGATCGGTGTCGACCTGGGCGCGGAGCGCCGCGACGGCCGCCGCCGAGAGATCGGTGCCCCAGTACGCCTCGCAGTCGGGCGCGATCCGGGACAGGATCAGACCACTGCCGACGCCGATCTCCAACACCCGCCGGGCCGTGCCGAGTCCACGGACGCATTCGACGGTCGCCGCCCGCCACTCCCGCATCTCCTCGACGGGGATCGGCGTGCCGTCGTACATGCTGTTCCAGCCCGCGTAGTTCTCGCGCAGACCGGATCCGTCGCGGGCGTCAGCGGAGTCGGCGGAATCACCGGCGTCCTCGGAACCGGCCGCTCCGTACAGGAGTTCGTGCAGTTCCTTCCACTCCTCGACCCGCGCGTCCGGGTCCGCGTCGCGCGGCCCGTCGAGGGCGGGGACGACGTAGGCGGCGAGGCGGCGGTCGCCGGGCCGGTCCTCGCGGACGACCACCGTGACCTGGTCGACGGCCGGGTGGCCGCGCAGCACCGACTCGATCTCGCCCGGCTCGATACGGAAGCCGCGGATCTTGACCTGGGCGTCGGCGCGCCCGAGGAACTCCAGCCGCCCGTCGGCCCGCCAGCGGACCAGGTCACCGGTGCGGTAGAGCCGCTCGCCGGGCTCCCCGAAGGGGTCGGCGACGAACCGTTCGGCGGTCAGATCCGGACGCCCCAGATAGCCCCGGGCCAGACCGGCGCCGCCCAGGTACAGCTCGCCGGTGACCCCGGCGGGGACGGGCCGCAGGAACGCGTCAAGGACATATGCCCGGGTCCCCGGGTCGGGCACGCCGATCGGGACGATCGCCCCGGCCGGGATGTCCGGATCGCACAGCCCGAGCGTGGAGTTGGTGGTGGCCTCGGTCGGGCCGTACGCGTTGAACATCATCCGCCCGCGCGCGTACCGCCCCACCAGCTCGGGGGAGACACGTTCGGTGCCCGCCAACAGCGTGGCCTTCGGAGGCAGTCGCACGTCGTCGGGCATGGCGGCGAGCAGCGCGGGCGGCAGGATCATGAAGGTGACGCCGTGCGCGTTCGCGTAGTCGGCGAGCGGCGCGCCGGGCACCCGACGCTCCGCCGGGACGACGATGAGCCGGCCGCCGGACAGCAGTCCGAGGCACAGGTCCCAGAAGGCGACGTCGAAGCTCGGCGAGGCGAACTGCAGCACCCGGCTGTGCGGGCCGATACCGAACCGCTCGCTCTGCGTGGCCACCAGCTTCGCCACACCGCCGTGCGCGAGGGCGACACCCTTGGGGCGGCCGGTCGAGCCCGAGGTGTAGATCACGTACGCGGCGTTCAGGACGGTGAGCGGCGCCCCGCGGTCCGCCTCGGTGGGGTCGTGGACGGGCCGTTCGGCCAACTCGGCCGCCGTGGCGGGCGAGTCCAGCTCCAGGAGCGTCATGTCGTCGGCCGGGTCGGGGAGGTCCCGTGCGGCCTCCCCGGTGGTCACCATGCAGACGGGCCGCGCGTCGCCCAGCATGTACGCGATCCGGTCCGCCGGGTAGTCGTGGTCGATCGGCAGATAGGCGGCGCCCGACTTCAGGACGGCCACCTCCGCCACGATCAACTCGGCGGAGCGAGGCAGGGCCAGGGCGACGATCCGCTCGGGACCGGCACCCCGCGCGATCAGCGCGTGCGCGAGGCGGTTCGCGCGCTCGTCCAGCTCGGCGTAGGTGAGTTCCTCGTTCTCGAAGATCAGCGCCACGGCGTCCGGGCGCTGCCGCACCTGCTCGGCGAACATCGCGGGCCAGGTGTCCGCCGGCACCGAGTGCGCGGTGTCGTTCCAGTCGAGGACGACCTGGCGGTACTCCTGCGGGCTCATCAGATCCAGGCGGGCGACCGGCGTCTCGGGCCGGGCCAGCGCGTCGGCGAGGAGCGTGCGGTAGTGACCGAGGAGCCGCTCGATCGTCGTACCGTCGAAGATGCCGGGGTGGTACGACGCCCGCGCCGAGCCCTCGCCCGCCTCCAGCAGCACGTCGACCGGGGCGGGCAGCTCACCGGCGGGCCGCGCGGCCGTGGCGAACGCCGTGTTGAAGAACAGGCCGCCGCCGCGCGTCGGCCGGGGCCTCAGCTCCTCGATCAGAAGCCCGACCGGCACCCGGTTGGTCTCCGCCTCCTCACACGCCTGTGAAACCCGCCGTACCAGCTCGGCGAACGAGGGTGCATGGTCGACGGACACCCGCAGCGGGAGCCCGTCATAACCCACGGTCAGGTCCGTCGCCCCGGTGTAGCGGTGCAGCAGGGCGACGAACGCCGCGAGCCGTACGGCGTCGGGGGCGTCCGGAACATCCGCCAGCGCACGCGTGTCCCGTTCGAGAAGCGGCTGCGGCGGATGGGGCCGATCGGCGGGCAGTGAGATCTCGAGCGGCAGCGATGTCAGCAGCCGCCGCCAAAAGGCCAGGACTTCCTCGGTACCGCACACAGCAGTGAGCCTTCCCAGCGGGTCGGGGTCCGGTTCTGAGCCGGGTCGCGGACATACTAAGGTAAGGGTTACCTAATTCACAGGGTGCTCATAGTGAGAGTTGCCCCGGGGGCGGGACGGCAATCCACGGAAGACCTACAGTTCAACCCGCACCCGCCCTACAGTTAAGGCAAGCCTCATCAAAGGAAGTTGAAGACGTGGGGACCTCTACGGTCCGGGCGGCGAAAGGCCCCCGCGCGGTACTGCTGCTGACGCTCTCGGGCATGGCCCTGCTCACCCTGTGCGCCCTGTCGATGGCGTTCGGCGCGCTCGGCGTCCCCCTCGACCAGGTGTGGCACACCCTGCTCGGCGACGCCCCCGACTCCCGTATCTACAACGTCATCTGGTCCGTACGGGTGCCACGCACCGCCCTCGGTCTCGCCACCGGCGCCGCCCTCGGTCTCGCGGGCGCGCTGATGCAGGCGCTGACCCGCAATCCGCTCGCCGACCCCGGAATCCTCGGGGTCAGCGCGGGCGCCGCCTTCGCGGTCGTCCTGTCGGTCGGAGTGCTCGGCATCGCATCGGTGTACGGCTACATCTGGTTCGCCTTCGGCGGCGCGTTCGTCGCCAGCGTCCTGGTGTACCTCCTCGGCGGGCTCGGCCGGTCCGGCTCCACCCCGGTCAAACTCGCCCTGGCCGGTGTCGCCGTGACCTCCCTGCTGTTCTCGCTGACCAGCGCCGTCGCCCTCACCGATCCGGACGCCCTGAACCGCTACCGCTTCTGGAACGCGGGCTCTCTCGCCAACCAGGACGAGGAGGTCCTCCTCCGCGTCCTGCCGTTCCTGGCCGTCGGCGCGGTCCTCGCCCTCGCCTGCGCCCCGGCCCTCAACAGCCTCGCGCTCGGCGACGACGTGGCGAAGTCGCTCGGGCTCAAGCTCGGCCTGGTCCGCGTCCAGGGTGTCGTCGCCGTCACCCTGCTCACCGGGGGAGCGGTCGCCGTCATCGGGCCCGTCGTCTTCGTCGGCCTGGTCGTCCCGCACATCGCCCGCGTCCTCGCCCAACTGGCCGGCATCGGCCCGGATCACCGCTGGCTGCTGCCTCTGTCGGCGGTCCTCGCCCCCTGTCTCCTCCTGGCCGCCGACATCGCGGGCCGCCTGATCGCCCGCCCGACCGAGGTCCAGGCGGGCATCCTCGTCGCCTTCATCGGCGGCCCCTTCTTCATCGCGCTGGTCCGCCGCCGACGCCTCGCGGAGCTGTGAACCATGACCGCACGACAGGGCGGACGCGGGCCCATGACGACCGAATCCGTGGAGCTGTGAGCCGATGACGACCGACCTCGCGCCCGTGCCGCCCCCGAAGGGCGCCGCGGATCCGACACCCAGGCGCCGCACGGCCGACCGCCTCGCCTTCCGGTTCCCGGCACCGCCCGTCTCCGGTGTCGTACGCCCCCGGTTGCTGACGGTCTGTCTGCTGCTCGCGGCCGCCGCGTTCCTGGCGTTCTCCGTGGAGACCTCCGTCGGGGACATCGACCTCCCGCTCACCGATGTGCTGAAGGCCCTGGTGGGCACGGGCGACCCCGGCACCGAGCTGATCGTCCACGAACTGCGGCTGCCGCGCGCCCTGGCAGGGCTGCTCGTCGGCATCGCGTTCGGCATCTCCGGGGCCCTCCTGCAGACCGTGACGCTCAACCCGCTGGCCAGCCCGGACATGATGGGCATCACCCAGGGCGCCGGCACGGCGGTCGTCGCGGGGATCGTCCTAGGCTGGGACGCGGGCCTGAGCACCCAGGCCCTGGGCCTGCTCGGCGCGCTGGCCGCCGGGCTGCTGGTGTACCTCCTGGCCTGGAAACGCGGCACCACCGGCTACCGCATCGTTCTCGTCGGCATCGGCATCGCCTGGATCTGCACCAGTGCCACCGACTACCTCCTGGCCCGCGGCCAGCGCTTCCAGGCCCAGGCCGCCCTCGGCTGGCTCGTCGGCAACCTCAACGGCCGCACCTGGGAACAGATCGGTCCGCTCGCCGTCGCCATGGCCGTGCTGGTGCCCCCGGCGGTGCTGGTCGGCCGGCAGATCCGCGTCCTGCAACTCGGGGACGACGTCGCCAAGGGCCTCGGCACCCGGGTCCACATCGTCCGGGTGGCCGTCCTGCTCATCTCGGTCGGGCTCGTCGCCTTCGGCACGGCCACCGCCGGGCCGGTCGCCTTCGTGGCGCTCGCCGCACCCCACGTCGCCCAGCGCCTGGCCGGCACCCCGTTCCCACCACCCGTCGCGGCGGGGCTCACCGGTGCCGTGATGGTGCTCGTGTCCGACCTCGCCGCCCGCAGGATCATCCCGGACACGGAACTTCCGGTCGGGGTCGTCACCGGGGTGCTCGGCGCACCCGTACTGCTGTGGCTGCTCATCCGCGCCAACCGCGCCGGTTCAGGAGGCTGAAGACGTGTCATCGAAGTACGAACCGGCAACGAAGGGCGACGCCCGTGTCGACGTCCGTGTCGACTCCCGCTCCGGCGCCCGTACCGGCGCCCGCTTCGACGCTGGTGTCGACGACCGGGTCCGCGGTCCCGTCGACGGCCCCGAGCTGCGCGCCGAGGGCCTGCGCCTCGCCTACGACGACCGGGTCGTCGTCGAGGACCTCGACCTGGTCGTCCCCACCGGCCGCGTCACCGCGATCGTCGGCGCCAACGCCTGCGGCAAGTCCACCCTGTTGCGCGCCCTGGCCCGGCTGCTGACGCCCAAGGCCGGCGCCGTCCACCTCGACGGCCGCTCGGTGCACTCCATCCCGACCCGGACCCTCGCCCAGAAGCTCGGCATCCTCCCGCAGACACCCGTCGCACCCGAGGGGCTGACGGTCATCGACCTGGTGGGGCGCGGGCGTTCACCGCACCAGACATGGTGGCGGCAGTGGTCGCAGAGCGACGAGGAAGCCGTGCACGAGGCACTGAGGGCCACCGCCATGACCGACCTCGCCCACCGGCCCGTCGACGAACTCTCCGGCGGACAGCGGCAACGCGCCTGGATCGCCATGGCCGTCGCCCAGGGCACCCCCGTGATGCTGCTGGACGAGCCGACGACCTACCTCGACCTCGCCCACCAGATCGACGTCCTCGACCTGGTCACCGACCTCAACCGGCACCAGAGCCGCACCGTGGTCATGGTCCTGCACGACCTCAACCAGGCCTGCCGGTACGCCGACCACATCATCGCCATGAAGGACGGACGCGTCGCGGGCGAGGGTGCCCCCGCCGACGTCATCACCGCCACGATGGTCGAGGACGTCTTCGGACTGCGCTGCGTCGTCGGCGAGGACCCCGTCAGCCGTACCCCCATGGTCATCCCGATGGGCCGCCACCACGAGGGCACGGACTCGGACTTGGACTCGGACGC
>NZ_JBHVDX010000176.1:0-22514 GCF_042802555.1 Streptomyces sp. NPDC057474
CCCGCGCCCGCGCCCGCGCCGGCGCGCGCACCCGCACCTGAACCGGCGTGCGCACTCGCATCGGTACCCGCCCCGGCACCCGAACCAGGCGCCGGAGCCCCGCTCGCCGAGCCACCTGCCGCAGTCGGCACGTTCCCGGCGGACTGTGTCGACATGGCTCCCCGTGCGCCCGTGATCGCCTCCACCAGGTCCCGGCGGTTGTGGCCCCCCGTCGCCGTGTGGTGGGCGACCCGGCCGTCGCGGAGCACGGTCACCGCGTCCGCCAGACGTTCGACCTCCGCCAGGAGATGGGTGACGTAGACGATGGCGAGGCCCTGGGCGCGGAGGTCCTCCACGCGGGTGGCGAGGGCGTCGCTCTCGGTGCCGGAGAGAGCGGCCGTGGGCTCGTCCAGGACCAAGACCGAGGCGCTGCGGCTGAGGGCCTTGGCGATCTCGACCAACTGCTTCTGGCCCATGGGCAGTTCACCCACCCGGTCGCGGGGCGAGCAGCTCGCGGCGACGCGGTCGAGGAGTTCGGCGGCCACCTTCTCCTGGGCCCGGCGGTCGATCCGGCCGTACCGGGTCCACTCCTGGCCGAGGAAGATGTTCTCGGCCACGGTCAGGGAGTCCACGACGCTGAGCGTCTGGAAGATGATCGCCACCCCGGCCGCGATCGACTCCCGCGGGCTGAGCCGGGTGTACGGGACACCGCCTACCTCGATCGTCCCGGCATCCGGCGGGAACGCGCCGCCGAGACACTTGATCAGGGTGGACTTGCCGGCGCCGTTGTGCCCGAGGAGGGCATGGACCTGCCCCGCGGGCACGGTGAGGTCCACCCCTTCCAGCGCCCGCACACCGCCGAAGGACTTGCTCAGCGAGGTGATCCGCAGATTGGGCGGATTGGCTGTCCCGTTCGTGTCGCTCATGTCGGCCATCGCGCGGCCCTACCCGTTCTGGGCGAGCAGCGCGTCGATCTCCGCCGTGTCACCGCGCTGGATCAGCTTGACCGGCACCTGCGCGCTGGGGTTCGCCTTTCCGGCAGCGACGGCGAGCGGCACGTCGACGATGGCGTTGGCGATGTCCTGCGGGGCGAGGGCGGAGGAGGCACGGTAGAAGGTGCCCTGCTTGATGGCGAGGAGGGAGGGGGCCGAGCCGTCCTGGCCGCCGACGAACGTCTTCTTGTCGCCGTTCTTCCGCCCGGCCTGCTGCAATGCCTTGAACCCGCCGTACGCCGCCGCGTCCGTGATGCCGAGGATGATGTTCAGGTCGGGGTGCTTGGCGAGGAGCGCGTTGGACTTCGACAGCCCCGTGTCGGGGTCGATGGCCTGCTCCTGCGCCACCACGTCGACACCGGGCGCGAGCTTGGTGAAGGCGTCGACCATGCCCTTCGTGCGCTCCCGGCCCAGCTCGATCGTGTTGTCGACCAGGAACGCGATCTTCCCCTTCCCGTTCAGCTCTTCGTTGGCCCACTTCGCGGCCGACTCGCCGAGCAGTGTGCCGCTCTCGCGGAAGCTGAACTGGATGTCGGCGCTCTGGCTCTCCAGCGTCCCGCCGTACGTCACCCAGATCAGGCCCGCGTCGAGCGCCGCCTCGGCGATCGCCTCGGCGGCCTCGAAGACCATCGGGAACGACACGATCGCTTGCATCTTCTGCGTGACCCAGGTGTTGAGGTTGCTGGCCTGGGTGTCGGGGTTGCTCGCGTCGCTCGTCGTCAGCAGCTTGACGTCGTGCTTCTTCGCGGCGGCCGTCGAGAGCTTCACCAGGGTGGTGTAGAGAGGGAGTTGGGTGAAGGGGTAGTCGAGGCCGATCTGCGTGAGCGTCCGCGCGGAGGGGGACGCGCCCGCCGCCTTCGCCGAACCGGAGCTGCTCTCCGGGGCGCTGCAGCCCGTGGCGGCCAGTCCGGTCGCGGTGAGCGCTCCGGCGGACCAGGCGAGGAACTGCCTGCGTGAGGCCGGGGTGACGGAAAGGGGGCGTCTGGTCATGGCGGGGATCTCCAAGGGGGACGGGGCCCGTCAGCGGCGGGCGTCATGCTGTGCCGAACAGGAAAGACCCCGGCGCCCCGCCCCGCCATCCGTACAAATACCGAGTGCGTAAGACGGGCGGACATCGACTGCGTACGGCTGGCGGACACGGAGTGCGTAAGAACGGCGAGCACCGAACGCGTACGGCGGCGAGACACCGAAGGCGTACGGCGGCGAGACACCGAACGCGTAAGAACGGCGAGACACCGAACGCGTACGGCGGGCGAGCGGCGGCGGACGTCCGGGTCACGGATCGGTGAATGCCTTGTTCACCGGCCGCCGCCCGCTTATCGTTAGGGTCCAAAAGACCTGCCCGGTCTCGGGGCGGCCCCGGGAGGCTCGCATGCTCACCCACCACCAGATCGCGGCCGCCGCCCGCATCGGCATGCTCACCCGCGAACGCGACACCGCCTCCGCCTGCGCCGAGGCCCTCCACGAACTCGGCCGCGCCCTGCCCCTCGACGCCGCCACCCTCCTGGAGATCGACCCGATCACCGGCACCTACGTCCAGGTCGCGGGCGTCGGCTACGACGCCGATGTCTCCGCGGCCCTGGCCGCCGAGTTCGTCTCGACCCCCTGGTACGCCAACGTCCTGCGCAGCGAGATCCCGCCCTCCATCTGCGAGGACGTCGAGGACCCGGGCGAGCGCTACCGTGATGGCTGGTTCTACGCCGAGCGGATGCGGCCGGCGGGCGTCCGCGACGCGGTGACGGGCGCGCTGCGCCACCACGGTCGCCTCGTCGGCCTGATCACCCTCTCCACCGCGACCCCGGACGCCTACGACACCGGGACCCGCCACCTGCTGGCGTCCCTACTGCCCGCCCTGGGCGTCCTCGCCGACCCCACCGCCCACGCGGGCGACCTCCCCGACCTCCCGGCGGAGGGCGGAGCGAGCCTGGTCGTCGCCGACGACACCCTCGAACTCCCCGGCCGGGACCCCGCCGTGGTCCTCCAGGACACCGAGTTCCGCCGCCTCCTGGGGGCCTTCGCCGACTCGCACGGCACCCGGCTGCGTCTCCTCTGGCCCGTCGGGCCCGACTGGTACCGGGTCACCGTCCGCCGCCACACCCTCGGCTCGGCCGTCGTACGCCGGGCGGTCCTCGTGCACGAGACGCCCGCCCCGCTGCCGTACGGACTCAGCCCGCGTGAACTGGAGGTGCTCACCCGGGCGGCCACCGGCCAGACGAACCAGGCCATCGCCCAGGCGCTGTTCCTGTCCCCGCGCACCGTGCACACCCACGTCGAGCATCTGCTGCGCAAGACCGGCGCCGCCTCCCGCGCCGAGGCCACGGCCCTCGCCGTACGGGACGGACTGCTCCGGCCGACCGCCGACGACGTCGAACGCTTTGTCGAGAGGTGACCCGGAGGCCGAGCCCGGTCAGTAGGGTGCGACGGTGACTGCGACTGGGAACACGACCCAGGCGCCAGGCGGCCAGGTGGTCGGCGTTCATGTCGACGCCGATCACGCCGTGCGCGAGCGCGGTCTCGATCGGGAGGGTGGGGGTGGGCGGGATCTGCCCACGAGGCCGTCAGATACCAGCGGTCCCGGCCGGTATCCAGGTGGATGCGGTAGGCGATCGCCCGGGTGGCCGCGACCCGGTCCGCCCACTCGCCGCCCCGGTGCGCGAACGCGACCCGGCCCGCCAGGACGTACCGTCCGTGCGGGGCGTTCGCCAGATGCGCCAGCGGCGCGGGAATTTTGATGCTCGCCTCGCCGTCCGGGCTGATCCGGACGGTCTCGTTGCCGTAGCGCTTGCCGGACTCACCGTCCGCCTGGCAGAACCAGCGCTCCGCCTGCCAACCCCGGCGCCACGCCGACTCCGTGAGCTGGGCGGACCCGGTCCGGGCCGCGAACAACAGCCCGACCCCCTCCGCGTGCACCCGCCGCCCCACGAAGGCGAGGACGCCCAGCGACTCCTCGTCGAGCCACTGCGCGTCGTCGACACAGGCCAGTACCGGCCGCCGTTTCGCGGTCTCCGCGAGCAGCGTCAGAGTCGCGAGCCCCACCAGGAACCGGTCGGCGGGCGGCCCGTCGGCCAGCCCGCACGCCACCCGGAGAGCCTCGTGCTGTGACGGCGGCAGCACACCGGGCTCCCGCAGCCCGTCCAGGAACGGCAGGAGGAGCCGCTGCAACGCGGCGAACGGGAAACCCGACTCCGACTCCACGCCCGCTACCCGTAACACCCGCAGATCGGCGGCCTCCCCGCCCGCGTGATCGAGCAGCACCGTCTTCCCGATCCCTGCGTCGCCCCGCAACAACACGACGCCGCTCAGCCCCCGCCGCACCTCCGCCACCAGTCGGTCGAGCCGCTCACGTTCCCTGACCCGCCCCTTGAGAACCACGTTGACGCCCTTCAACGGGGGCCTCCTGTGAAGGCCGTATGCGGTTTTGGTGGAGCCGCATCATTCAATCAGCGCGCGGCCCGGCGCAGGCGGGCATCGGGCGAGAGAGGTACGGGGGGATCGGCCTGTGACGAATGGGGTACCCCCCACCGAGTCGGCCACCCGTTCAACCGAACGGTTGAACGCATCGACGGCTTACGGGCGACGCGCGGCGGACCCCGTCGATCACAGACTTACGGTGCCGCCGTAGCGGCACCGCGGTACGAGTCAAGCCCTGAAAGGAACCTTCCCCCACATGGCCAGCAACTTCAGCAGGCGACGCATCCTCACCACCGGAGCGGGCGCCGCGCTCGGCGGCCTCGTCGCGACCGGCGCCGCACAGGCCGCCACCGCGTCGGCGTCGGGCTCCCGTACGGCGGCGTCGGGCTCCGAGGAGACCCGCTCCCTCGACGAGCTGTACCGCGACGCGGTCGCCGAGGGCGGCAAGCTCGTGATCTACGCGGGCGGCGACACCGCCACCCAGCAGGACTTCACGGCCCAGGCGTTCCGCACCCGCTTCCCCGACATCGACCTGACGATGGTCGTGGACTACAGCAAGTACCACGACGTCCGCGTCGACAACCAGCTCGCGACCGACACCCTGGTCCCCGACGTCGTCCAGCTCCAGACGCTGCAGGACTTCACCCGCTGGAAGAGCCAGGGCAAGCTGCTGCCGTACAAGCCCGCCGGGTTCTCCAAGCTGTACAAGGACTTCCGCGACCCGCAGGGCGCGTGGACGGCCGTCGCGGTCATCGGCTTCAGCTACATGTACGGCGTCGACGCCGTCGGCGGGAACGCGCCCAAGTCGCCGTACGAGCTGGTCGACCCGCGCTGGAAGGGCGCCATCGCCTCCTCCTACCCGCACGACGACGACGCGGTGCTCTACCTGTTCTCCCTCTACCAGGAGGCCTACGGCTGGGACTGGATCGCCGAGTTCGCCGCCCAGCAGCCGCAGTTCAACCGTGGTTCGCACACCCCGGGCGTCGCGGTCAACGGCAAGCAGAAGGCCATCGGCGTCGGCGGGTCCGGCTCGCTGACCGCGCCCTCGACCGCCGCGACCCGCTGGGCCGTGGCCGACGGGCACCCCTTCATGGCCTGGGGCCAGCGCGCCGCGATCCTCAAGAAGGCCGCCAACCCCTCCGCCGCCAAGCTGTACCTCAACTGGGCGCTGTCCACCGAACGCCAGCAGGGCTCCTTCAACGGCTGGTCCGTCCGCACGGACGTCACCCCCGCCGGCGGCCTGAAGCCCATCTGGAAGTACCGGAACGCGCACCTCGACGGCTTCCCCCGGTTCATGGAGGACCGCGCCCAGATCGAGCGGTGGAAGCAGACCTTCGCCCTCTACTTCGGTGAGGTCAAGGGCGACCCGACGCCGGGCTTCCTGGGACTGCACCCCGGGCGGTGACGGCCGGTCCGGCATGACGGGCACGACACGTGTGATGTGTGGGACGAGTACGGCGGGTACGGCGGGTACGGCGGATTCCCTTTACTCGGGTCACACGTGGCACTGTCTACACTCGGCTGGCCCCGCCAGCCCCGTGCCCGTCCGGACCGTCGCAGAGGGAATCGCCGCCGTGCCCGCCATCGCCGCCCCCGCCTTCGTACGCCGAGGTTCCCTGTCGCTGCGGCGGCTGCCGGACCTGTTGTTCCTGACCGTCGTCATCGGCGGAGTCGTCCGCCTCGTCGACCTGAACTCCGCGCTGTGCTGGGAACTGGTCCCGCTCATCACGCTGCTGGCGATGGGGTACGTCGGCGGGCTCGCCCTCTGGGACCGGCTGGGGCGATGGGGCCGGCCCCTCTGGCTCGGCACGCTGCTGACTCTGTGGTGCTGGGTCTCCTGGGGGATGCCCGCGCAGGTCGCCACCGCCTACACCTGGCTGGCGCTCCCGCTGGCGATCCTCGCCCTGCGCATGTTCACGGGCCGCACGGCGGTCGCCGTCGTCGGCGTGATCACCGTGCTGCTCTCCCTCGTGATCGCCCGGTCCTCCGGAACCCTCCACCCCGAACTGGTCGTCCCGCCGGCCGCCGCGCTCTGGGCCACCGTCACCCTCTACCGCACCCAGCAGCGGCTCCTCGGCGAACTGCGGCGCACCCGCGCCGAGTTGGCGCGGGGCCAGCGCGAGGCCGGCCGCCTCGCCGAACGCGCCCGGATCGCCCGCGACCTGCACGACACGCTCGCCCAGGAACTCGCCGGCAGCCGCATGCTCCTCCAGGCCGCCGACCGCGACTGGGACCGCCGCCCCGACCTGGCCAGGACCCAGGTCCGTACGGTCGTCGACGCGCTCGGCGCCAACCTCGCCGAGACCCGCACCATCATCAGCGACCTCACCCCGCCCGCCCTGGAGCACGACGACCTCACCACCGCGCTGCGCACCCTCTGCGCCCGCGACACGGCCACGCCCTCGCGGGTGGAGTTCCGCACCGAGGGCGAGCCGGGCGACCTGCCCCGCGACCGGGCCGCCGCGCTGCTCCGCGTCGCCCAGGGCCTGCTGGCCAACGCCTGCGAACACGCCCGCGCCCGGCACGTCTGGGTCACCCTCGACCACCGCGACGACACGACCGTCACCGTCGAAGTACGGGACGACGGCGTGGGCTTCGACACCAGGGCGACGACGTCTAAACCGTGCGACCGGGGCCTCGGCCTGACCGCCGGCCGGGAGCGCCTGGGCGCCCTCGGCGGCTCGCTCACCGTCCGCAGCGCACCCGGCCGCGGCACCCGGGCCCGCGCCAGCCTCCCCGTGGACTCCCTCGCCCTGGCGGGCCTGGCGGGCAGCCGGTGAACGACCCGAACGGCACCCCGCTGCGCGTCCTGATCGTGGACGACCACGTCGTCGTACGCGCCGGGCTGCGCGCCCTCCTCACCGGCGAACCCGGCTTCGCCGTCGTCGGTGAGACCGGCGACGGCGAGGAGGCCGTACGGCTCGCCGCGCGGCTCGGCCCCGACGTGGTGCTGATGGACCTCCGGCTGACCGACGACACGGCCCCCGGCACCCGGGTCAACGGCCTCTACGCGACCCGGCGGATCACCGCCGAAGCCCCCGGCAGCCGGGTCGTCGTCCTCACCAGCTCCGGCACCCAGGGCGACGTCGTACGGGCGATGGAGGCCGGCGCCCGCGGCTACATCCTCAAGGCGGGCCCGCCCGAGGAACTGTTCCGCGCCGTGCGCGCCGCGGCGGCCGGCGGCATGGGGCTCGCCCCCGAGGCCGCAGGACACCTCGCCGGTCACATGGCCGATCCCGGGACCGCCCTGAGCGACCGCGAGATCGAGGTCGTACGGCTGCTGGCGCGGGGCCACAGCAACCGCTCCATCGCCGCCTCCCTCCATCTCACCGAGGCCACGATCAAGACCCACCTGGTCCGGATCTACCGCAAGCTCGGCACCGAGAACCGGGCGAGCACGGTGTCGGAAGCGGTCCGGCGAGGGCTGCTCGAACTGGGCTGAGACGCCGGGGTCGGGGCCCTGGTCAGTGGGCGCCCATCGGCTCGAACTCCGTGCCGCACGGGCCCGCGCCCTCGCTCTCCGGCAGGGGCACGGAGGCGCCGCTCATCGTCAGCGCGTCGTAGTAGCGGCCGATGCGTTCGGTGGAGCGGCCCACGTAGTGGCCGATGAAGGAACGACGGAAGCGGTCGGTGGTCCGGTTGGGCTGGGAGCCGTGGACGAGGCTGCCGTTGAAGAAGAGCACGTCGCCCGGGGCCATGTCGACGGGCACGGGGGCCAGGCCGGGCGGCGGCGGGACGTACTCGCGGACGAAGGACACCTCCGCGTCCGCCTCCTCCGGGCAGAACAGGTCCATGCGGTGCGTTCCCGGCACGACCTCCAGACCACCGTTGTCCCGGTCGATCACATCGCAGGCGATCCAGGCCGCCACGCACGTGCCCGGCTCGACCCGCAGATAGAAGTTGTCCTGGTGCAGCGCCTGCCCCCGGGCGCCCGGGGGCTTGAAGTAGAACATGCTCTGCGCGGCCAGGACCTCCTCCCCGAGCAGCTCTTCGAGGATGCTTCGCAGCCGCGCGTCGAGGAGCACTCGCAGCGACAGCGGGTCGATGCGGTGCGGGTGCATCACCCGGGGGTGGATGTGCAGCGGGTCGGCCGGTCCGTCAGCCGTGGGCGGGCGGGGCTGGAAGTGCCCCGGGATCGGGCCGCCCTCCCGCAGGGCCGCGAACCGGTCGCACAACTCCTCGATCTCGGCGGGCGAGAACAGCCCCCGTACCACCAGATAGCCGTTCTCCTCGAACTCCACCTTGCCTGTGGCTGCCATCCGCGCGTCCCTTCTCACCGTCGTCTACAGTGCCCCACGCTAGGCCCGAGTGCCTTTCGGGAGGATGCCTGTGCGTGCTGACGACCTGCCTGGAACTGCTGCGCCCGCGGATCCGTCGCCGCCGCCCGGCCAGGTGATCATCGGACGCTTCGACCAGCGGCCGCCGTACGCCGTGAACCGGCCGCGCGGCGCGGACAGCTGGCTGTTCACCTGGACCACGGTCGGCGGGGGACTACTGCGGCAGGGCGCGGCGGAGACGCCTGCGGGCCCGGGCGACCTGGTGGTCCTCGGCCCGGGTGTGCCGCAGCACTACACGGTCCGGTCCGGCGCCGGGCACTGGGCGTTCTGGTGGGTGCACTGCCAGGCACGAGCGTCCTGGACGGCCTGGCTGCGCCCGTACGAGACCGGCGACCGGCTGTACGCCGTGTCATCGACACCCGGCGGCATCCGCGAACGTGTCGACGCGGCCTTCCGACGCATGCTCGCCGACGCCCGCTGGACCGGCGAGGGCACACCGCCGACGACCACGGCGGCCCCCCTCGGCGGTGAGGTCGCCGTGGCGCACGGCACGGCGGCCCGCGAACTCGCCCTGTGCTCCCTGGAGGAGGTCGTGCTGCTCACCGCCGCCAGGACCGAGCCCCGCCGGTCGGGGGCGGACCCGAGGATCCGCCGGGCGGAGGACCTGATCGCCGCCGACCCCGGCGCCCCGCACACCGTCCGCTCCCTCGCCGAGTGCGCCTCCCTCTCCCCGTCCCGCTTCGCGCACCTCTTCACCGAACAACTCGGCCACTCCCCGATGCGCGCCCTCCGCCACGCCCGCCTCCGCCACGCCGCCCGCCTCCTGGAAGCCACCGAACTGCCCGTGGAACGCGTGGCCGCAGCCTCCGGGTTCGGCAGCCCGTTCCACTTCAGCCGGGTGTTCCGACAGCGCTACGGGGTGCCGCCGGGGGAGTACCGGCAGGGGCTGCGGGACTGCGACTGACGGTCACCTCCCCCGGAACCCTCGGCACGTGGTCGTCTCAGCCCCCGAAGACGAGCAGCGACAGCCACAGCGCCACCACCGAGGAGACCAGCGCCGCCGGGACGGTGAGAAGGCCGAGTCGGGTGAACTCGCCCAGGTCCACGTCGTGTTCGTGCTGGTGGACGATGCGGCGCCAGAGCAGGGTGGCCAGGGACCCGGCGTAGGTGAGGTTCGGGCCGATGTTGACGCCGAGGAGCACGGCGAGGACGGCGCCCGTGCCGAGCGGGGCCGCCGACGGGGCCAGGACCAGGACCGCGGGCAGGTTGTTGATGACGTTGGAGAGGAGGGCGGCGAGCGCGGCGACACCGAGGAGGGCGAGCAGGCCGGAGCCGGTCGGCATCACTCGGCCGAGCGCGTCGGCGAGCCCGTTGTCGACCACCGCGCGCACCACGATGCCCAGCGCCGGCACGAACGCGAGGAAGGGCAGGGAGACGGAGCGGAAGAGCGCGGCCGGGGTGGTGGTGCGGCGGACGAGCGCGCGGACCGCCAGCACCACGGCCCCGGCCAGTGCCGCCCACACCGGCTCGACGCCGAGCGCGGACGTCACCACGAACCCGGCGAGCGTGCACAGGACCGTGACCAGCGCGAACATCGGCAGCTCGGGCGCCTCGACCGACTCTTCGGCGGGCGGTGCCCCGGCGTCCAGATCGGCCGCGAAGAACCGGCGGAACACCACGTACTCGGCGGCCACGGCCACCGCCCACGGCGCCGCCATCAGCAGCGCGAACCGCGTGAAGGTCAGTCCGCTCGCCGTGAACGCCAGCAGGTTGGTGAGGTTCGACACGGGCAGCAGCAACGAGGCCGTGTTCGACAGGTGCGCGGTGGCGTACACATGCGGCTTGGGGCGCGCGCCCAGCCGGGCCACGGTCGCGAACACCACCGGCGTCAGCAGCACGACCGTCGCGTCCAGGCTGAGCACCGCCGTGATGCCGGAGGCCAGCGCGAACGTCGAGCCCAGCAGCCGCCTGGGCCGCCCCGCCGACGCGCGCGCCATCCACGCCCCGCACGCCTGGAAGAGCCCCTCGTCGTCGCAGAGCTTGGCCAGCACGAGCACGGCTGCCAGGAAGCCGAGCACCGGGCCCAGCAGTTCCGCCTCGGCACGGGCGTGGTCCGGGGAGACGGCACCGGCGGCGACGACGATCCCGGCGGCCGGTACAGCGATCACCGCCTCCGGCAGTCCGAACGGACGGGCGACCGCGCAGCCGAGGACGACAACGAGCAGGACGACGGACAGGACCTCGGCGAGAGCGGTGTTCACGGCAGGGCTTTCGGGGCGTTCGGTGGCGCGGAGACCGGTGCGCCCTACAGCTGCCCGCCGACACCCGACGAACACGCGTACGGCCCTGTGGTGAGGCCCTTCTCACTCCTCACGGTGAGGCCCTTCCTACTCCTCCGACAACGTCAGCTCCGCCCAGATCGTCTTGCCGTCCTCGGTGTGCCGGCTGCCCCACCGCTGCGTCAGCTGGGCCACCAGCAGCAGGCCGCGCCCGCCCTCGTCGAAGGTCTTGGCCCGGCGCAGATGCGGGGCGGTGCCGCTGCCGTCCGACACCTCGCAGATCAGGGTGGTGTCGTCGTGGATCAGGCGCAGCTGGATGGGCGGGGCGCCGTGCCGGATGGCGTTGGTGACCAGCTCGCTCACCACCAGCTCCGCCGTGAACGCCGACTCGCTGATGCCCCAGAGTGCCATCTGTGTCAGCACGTACTGACGGGTGCGGGCGACGAAGGCGGGGTCGGCCGGTATCGACCAGGTCGCGACCCGCTCCGCCCTGAGCCCCCGGGTACGGGCCAGCAGCAGTGCCACGTCGTCGGGGGCGCCGTTCGCGGGCAGCAGGGACTGGACGACGTCCTGGCAGATGTCGTCCAGTGAGCCCTTGCGGCCGGACAGCGCCTCGGCCAGCAGCTCCTGACCGGCGTCGATGTCCCGGTCCCGGGTCTCGATCAGGCCGTCGGTGTAGAGGGCGATGAGGGTGCCCTCGGGCAGTTCGAGTTCGGCGGACTCGAAGGGCAGTCCGCCGAGGCCCAGGGGCTGTCCCGACGGCACTTCCACCTCCATCGGCCGCCCGTCCGGGTCCAGTACGACCGGCGGCGGGTGCCCGGCACGGGCGAAGGTGCAGCGGCGGGTCACCGGGTCGTAGACGGCGTAGAGGCAGGTGGCGCCCACCTCACCGGTCACGCCCTCGCTGCCGGCCTCCGCGGAGAGCCGTACGACGAGGTCGTCGAGGTGGGTGAGCAGCTCGTCCGGGGCGAGGTCGACGTCGGCGAGGGTGCGTACGGCGGTCCGCAGCCGCCCCATGGTGGCGGAGGCCTGGACGCCGTGGCCGACGACGTCGCCGACGACCATGGCGACCCGCATCCCGGAGAGCGGGATGACGTCGAACCAGTCGCCGCCGACCCCGGCCTGCGCCGCCGGAAGGTACCGGGAGGCCGCCTCCAGGGCGGGCATACGGGGGAGGGTCTGGGGGAGAAGGCTGCGCTGGAGGGCGAGGGCGGTCTCGCGTTCGCGGGAGTAGCGGCGGGCGTTGTCGATGCAGACGGCGGCCCGGGCCGTCACCTCCTCGGCCAGCAGTTCGTCGTCGGCGGTGTACGGGTCGAGCCGTTTGAAGCGGGTAAGGACGGCCACTCCGAGGGTCGTGCCCCGGGCCCGGATCGGCACCGACATGGTGGTGTGGACGCCCAGCTCCTTGACCCGCGCGCCGCGTATCGGGTCCCAGGCGAGCCAGTCCACGAGCGTGTTGGCCGGGTCCGTCGCCACGATCGTGTGCCCGACCGACAGGGACGCCGCCTGCGGGGAGGAGGCCGGGTAGACGTCCGTCCGGCCCACCTCGACCACCGCCTCGGGGCAGCCCGGGGTGACCGACTGATGGGCGGTGCGGCGCAGGGTGAACGGCGGGGAGAGCGGGCCCTCGTGCGGTTCGTCGCCGTGGTCGATCGACTGCATGAGGTCGACGCTGACGAAGTCGGCGAGGACCGGGACGCACACGTCGGCCAGCTCCTGGGCGGTGCGCTGGACGTCGAGCGTGGTCCCGATACGGATGCTCGCCTCGTTCACCAGCTGCAGTCGCTGCCGGGCCAGATACTGCTCGGTGATGTCGTGCCCGGTGACACAGACCCCGATCGGCACTCCGGAGTCGTCGGTGAGCGGGGCGATCGCCGCCGACCAGGCGTGGGCGCGGTTCTCGTCGGCGGCCCGCAGGAAGGTCTGCACGTCCTTGCGGCGGCCCTGGGCGAGCACCTCGCGCACCTGCTGCTCCAGCCGCTCGCCCTGCCGGCCGCCCACGATCTCGGACATGTGCAGCCCCCGGAGGTTCTCCTCCGGCATCCCCACGGCGTCCGCCATCACGTCGTTGATGCCGCGCAGCCTGAGCCGGTCGTCGAAGACCGCCATGGCGCACGGCGACTGGACCATGACAGCCGCCGCCAGCGGATCGTCCCGCACCAGCGGGCCGGGATCGTCCAGCGGACAGAGAACCAGCCAGCCGCCGCTGCCGTCGCCGTCCTTCGAGCCACGGCGGTGGGCGAGCAGCCACGCGGTCACCGTGCGGCCGTCGTGGTGACGCAGCGCGAGCGTGCCGCTCCAGTTGAGGCTGCCGGGCGGGGGCGGCAGGAAGGAGCCCCCCGGGGCGAGCAGCTCCTTGACGGGGCGTCCCACGACCTCCGTCGCGGGCCAGCCCAGGAGGCGTCTCGCGCCTTCGTTCCACTCGACGACCGTGCCGTCGCCGTCCATGACCGCCCGCGCCGTGGCGGCACCGTCCAGGGCGTACGCAGGTGCATCACCGTGCGTTACCTTGCGGCTCCTCATCGTCGCGAGTTCCATTCCGCCGGACCGAACGGGCTTACGGGTGAATTCAAGCCTATGCGCTCCGCCGGGAAAGCGGACTGGAAAGCGCACGCCCGCGGATTTTGTCGCACCAGTGTTCGTCGAGTGGCGCGAGGGGCTCTTGACGTCTCTGGGGCACGTCGTCAGATTCTGTTTGGTCACGGTTACTTGTGATTGCTTGTGGGGCCTTGTGCTGCGCGGCTCCCGGAACGTCCACCCGCACGTTCGACGAAGGGAACACCATGACCGTCACACGCAGGTCCTTACTCATCGCGGGCACCTCCGCCCCGATGGTCGGAGCCCTGGCGGGCACCGCGGCCGCCGTGCCCCAGGCGAGACCCTCGTCCGTCGGCCGGGTCGTACCGCTCCGGGACGGCTGGCGCTTCGCCCTCGTCAACCCGGGTGGCATCACCGACCCGACCGGCGAGTACGCCGACGCCGCGACCCCCGGCCACGACGACTCGGCCTGGCGCCAGGCCGCCGTCCCGCACGACTGGAGCATCGAGCTCGCCCCGACCACCCAGCACGGCACGACCAGCGGCACCGGCTTCTTCCCCGGCGGCCTCGGCTGGTACCGCAACACCTTCACCCTGCCGCCGGCCCTCACCGGAAAGCGGGTCTCCGTCGAGTTCGACGGCGTCTACATGGACTCGTACGTCTACTGCAACGGCACCGAGGTCGGCCGCCACCCCTACGGCTACACCGGCTTCGCCTTCGACCTCACCGACCTGCTGCACACGGACGGCACCACCGAGAACGTCATCGCGGTCAAGGTCCAGAACCGGCTGCCCAGCAGCCGCTGGTACTCCGGCAGCGGCATCTACCGCGAGGCCCGCCTGGTCGTCACCGACCCGGTGCACGTGGCGCGCTGGGGCACCTATGTCACCACGCCGGACGTCACCGAGGAACGCGCCCTGGTCCGGGTGCGGACCTCCGTGGTGAACGCCTCCGGTGCAGCGGCCGACGTCGAGGTCGTCTCACGGGTCGTCGATTCCCGAGGCCGCACCGTGGCCCGTACGTCCTCCACGGCGAACGTGACCGACACGGCGACCGAGACCCACGAACTCACCGTCAGTGAGCCGAAGTTGTGGGACTTCTCGGCCCCGCACCGCTACACGCTGAAGACCGAGCTGCGGGTCGGCGGCAGAACCACCGACACCCACCGCACGACCTTCGGTATCCGCACCTTCCGCTTCGATCCGGACGAGGGGTTCCACCTCAACGGCACCCATCACAAGATCAAGGGCGTCGACCTCCACCACGACCTGGGCGCACTCGGCGCCGCCGTGAGCGCCGACGCGATCCGCCGGCAGATGACGATCATGAAGTCGATGGGTGTCAACGCCTTCCGCACCTCCCACAACCCGCCCTCGCCGGAGATGATCGAGGTCTGCGAGGAACTGGGCATCGTGATGATGGTGGAGCCTTCGACTGCTGGAGGAGCCCCAAGACCCGCTACGACTACGGCCGTTTCTTCGACGAGTGGGCCGACCGGGACGTCACCGAGATGGTGCTGGCGGCCCGCAACTCGCCCGCCGTCCTCATGTGGTCGATCGGCAACGAGGTCTCCGAGTTCACCTCCACCGCCGGCCTCGCCATGGCGGACCGACTGATCGCCGCCGTCAAGGCTTCCGACGACACCCGCCCGATCGTCATCGGCTCCCACCGCCACCGCAGCGTCCCCGCCCCCGGCACCCCGGGCGACCTGATCCTGGCCAAACTCGACGGCCTCGGCCTCAACTACAACACCGCCAAGTCGGTGGACGCCCTGCACGCCCGCTACCCGAACCTGTTCCTCTTCGAGTCGGAGTCCTCCTCGGAGACGTCCACGCGAGGCGTCTACCAGGAGCCGGAGCGCCTCAACACCGGCGAGAACCACACTCCCGGAAAGCGGGGCGTCTCGTCGTACGACAACAACCTCGCCTCCTGGACCATGAGCGGCGAGTACGGGCACAAGAAGGACCGGGACCGGAGGTGGTTCGCCGGGCAGTTCCTCTGGTCCGGCATCGACTACATCGGCGAGCCCACGCCGTACGACGTCTTCCCGGTGAAGGCGTCCTTCTTCGGCGCGGTCGACACGGCCGGCTTCCCGAAGGACATGTACTACCTGTTCCAGAGCCAGTGGATCAGCGAGCCCATGGTCCATCTGTTGCCGATGAGCTGGAACCACGAGAAGGGCGACACCGTCGAGGTGTGGGCCTACTCCAACGTCGACACCGTCGAGCTGTTCCTCAACGGAAAGTCCCTCGGGACAAGGAAGTTCGACGAGAAGAAGACCGTCGACGGCCGCCCCTACCTGGAGACCACCGAGGCCACCGGCGACGACAGGACGTTCACCGACGGCCCCTACCCCGGCAGTTACACCAGCCCCAACGGCAGCGCGGGCAAGCTCCATCTCACCTGGCGGGTGCCGTACGCGCCCGGCGAGTTGAAGGCCGTGGCGCGCCGGAACGGCAAGGCCGTCGCCGCCGACGTCCTGCGCACGGCCGGTCAGCCGCGCGCCGTGCGCCTGACCGCCGACCGCAAGTCCCTCGCGGCGGACGGGCGTTCCCTGGCCTTCGTCACCGCCGAGATCGTCGACGCCCGGGGAGTGGTGGTCCCCGACGCCGAGCATCTGATCTCCTTCGACGTACAAGGAGGCTCCCTCGCCGGGCTCGACAACGGCCGCGAGGAGAGCGCCGAGCGCTACCAGGCCTCCACCCGGACCGCCTTCGGCGGCAAGGCGCTCGCGATCGTACGGGCCGGGGTCGAGCCCGGTGCGGTGAAGGTGACGGCGCGGGTGGAGGGCCTGCGCGGCGGGAAGGCGACCCTGCGTGCCACCCCGGCGCGCGGCAGGTCGACGACCCCGGCCGCAGAATTCGCGCCCGACCACCCGGCCGCCGTCAACTACCCCTTCGCCGACTCCAGTTACTCCGGCCGCCCGGACACCCTGCCCGCCGCCATGCTCGACGGCGACCCCGCCACCGGCTGGTCCAACGCCTTCCTCAAGGCGGCCACGGCCCTGTTGCCCGCGTTCAGCGGGGCGCGGCCCGAGGACTGGGTGTCGGTCGACTGGGGGCGGGCCGGGACGGTCGACCGGGTCGAGGTCTCGTTCACCGTCGACGCGGGGCACGCGCTGCCCGAGGCCGTCGAGGTCGAGGTGTGGGACGGCGGCCGATACGTTCCCGCCGAGGACGTGAAGGTCGACTGGGCCACGGCCTCCGACGCCCCCACGGTGATCACGTTCGACCCGGTGCGCGGCACCCGGATCCGGCTCACGCTGACGAGCCGCCATCCGGGCGAGGCACGCGGCGCGGTGCGGATCAGCAGACTGGACGTTCTCGCAGTCTGACCGCATGGGGAGACGCCACTTCGGTCCGGACGGGAAATCAGGACGGGAAACCAGTCCCGTCCGGACCGTTGACGGGCTGTCATGTCTCTAACAGCATGGCCAACGTCCGCATCTGGGAGCGCTCCCACGGCGTTTCGTCCCACGCGCCGTCCGTCATCCGCATCACCCGTCACCGCCGTGCGCCCCCACCTCCTCCGAGGAGCCCACGTGAAACGACGCAGAACCACCCTGCTCGCCCTTACGGCCCTCCTCGCGGCGGCGCTCACCGCGCTGCCCGGCGGTTCGGCCCAGGCCGAGGAGGTCGAACAGGTCAAGAACGGCACCTTCGACACCACCACCGCCCCATGGTGGACCACCAGTAACGTGACCGCCGGACTCACCGACGGCCGCCTCTGCGCCGAGATCCCCGGCGGCACCACCAACCGCTGGGACGCCGCCGTCGGCCAGAACGACATCACCCTCGTCAAGGGCGAGTCGTACCGGTTCGGCTTCTCCGCGTCCGGCACGCCCCAGGGCAACGTCCTGCGGGCGATCGTCGGCCTGTCGGTGGCCCCGTACGACACGTACTTCGAGGTGAGCCCGCAGTTGAACGTCTCGGGCGACTCCTACTCGTACACCTTCACCTCGCCCGTCGACACCGCGCAGGGCCAGGTCGGCTTCCAAGTGGGCGGCAACGCCGACCCGTTCACCTTCTGCATGGACGACGTGTCGCTGCTCGGCGGGGTGCCGCCGGAGGTGTACGAGCCCGACACCGGGCCCCGGGTGCGCGTCAACCAGGTCGCCTATCTGCCCGCCGGGCCGAAGAACGCCACTCTGGTCACCGACGCCACGGCGAAGCTGCCCTGGCAGCTGAAGAACCCGTCGGGTGCCGTGGTCGCCCACGGGTGGACCGTCCCGCGCGGGCTCGACGCCTCCTCCGGGCAGAACGTCCACTCGATCGACTTCGGCTCGTACCGCAAGCGCGGCACCGGCTTCACCCTGGTCGTCGACGGCGAGACCAGCCGCCCGTTCGACATCGACCCGAGCGCCTACGAACGACTCCGGCTCGACTCGCTGAAGTACTACTACACCCAGCGCAGCGGCACCCCGATCAGCGACGGGCTGCGCCCCGGCTACGGCCGCGCCGCCGGTCATCTGAACGTCGCGCCCAACCAGGGCGACCGTGACGTGCCCTGCCGGCCCGGCGTCTGCGACTACACGCTCGACGTGACCGGCGGCTGGTACGACGCCGGCGACCACGGCAAGTACGTCGTCAACGGCGGCATCTCCACCTGGGAGGTGCTGAGCACCTATGAGCGTTCCCTGCACGCCCGCACCGGGCAGACCGACAAGCTCGGCGACGGCTCGCTGAACATCCCCGAGAGCGGCAACAAGATCCCTGACCTGCTGGACGAGGTCCGCTGGCAGCTGGACTTCATGCTCAAGATGCAGGTGCCGAAGGGACAGCCGCTCGCCGGCATGGCCCACCACAAGATCCACGACGAGCAGTGGACCGGCCTGCCCCTGATGCCCGCCGACGACCCGCAGAAGCGCGAACTGCACCCGCCGAGCACCGCGGCCACCCTGAACCTGGCCGCCACCGCCGCGCAGGCGGCCCGCCTCTACCGCCCCTACGACCGCGCCTTCGCCGCGAAGGCGCTCGACGCGGCCCGCACGGCCTGGGCCGCGGCCCAGGCTCACCCCGCGGTCTACGCCTCCGAGAGCGACGGCATCGGCGGCGGCACCTACTCCGACAACGACGTCACCGACGAGTTCTACTGGGCGGCCGCCCAGCTGTACCTCACCACCGGTGAGAAGGCCTTCCAGGACTCCGTCCTCACCTCACCGGTGCACACCGCCGACATCTTCGGCCCCATCGGCTTCGACTGGGCCCGCACGGCCGCAGCGGGCCGCCTCGACCTGGCGACCGTGCCGAACAAGCTGCCCGGCCGCGACAAGGTCCGCCAGTCCGTGATCAAGGGCGCCGACCGCTACCTGGCCACGCTGAAGGCCCACCCCTACGGCATGCCGTACGCGCCCGGCAACAACCTCTACGACTGGGGCTCCAACCACCAGATCCTCAACAACGCGGTCGTCATCGCCACGGCGTACGACATCGGCGGGGCGTCGAAGTACCGCGAGGGCGCGCTGCAGAGCATGGACTACCTCTTCGGCCGCAACGCCCTCAACATCTCCTACGTCACCGGCTACGGCGAGGTCGACGCCCGCAACCAGCACAGCCGCTGGTACGCCCACCAGCTCGACCCGGACCAGCCCAACCCGCAGGCCGGCACCCTCGCGGGCGGCCCGAACTCGAGCATCCAGGACCCCTACGCACAGAGCAAACTCCAGGGCTGCGTCGGTCAGTTCTGCTACATCGACGACATCCAGTCCTGGTCGACCAACGAACACACGATCAACTGGAACGCGGCGCTGGCCCGCATGGCGTCGTTCGTCGCGGACCAGACCTGACACCTCGGTGCCACCCTGTGCGGCCGACGTCCTCCGGGGCGTCGGCCGCTCTGCTTCGGTACCGCACTCCATACCACTTGACCTGCGACTATTTACGGGTAAGTACCCGCGCGGTACCGTTGGCGCATGCCAGCTCTGAATGTGGAGTTCAGCGACCGCGAGCTAGAGGACCTGCGGCAGATAGCCAAGGAACGCGGTACGTCGATGAAGGCGCTCGTGCGCGAGGCGGCCGCGGCCGACATAGTGCGACACCGGGCGCTGAAGGAGGGCGCGGAGGCCTTCCGGCAGTTCTTCACCGCGCACGCCGACGAGTTCGCCGCCGCCTTCCCGGACGACGAACCCGTCGGCAAGGCGCGAGGACGGGCCGTCTGACCGATGGCTCCCGTCATCCACATCGACGTGCCCTGGCTGCTCCAGCGGCACGAAGAGGTCATGCCCGAGCAGCCCACCATCAACGACTTCTCCGCGCTCGTTGCCGCCGTGGCCCGGCACCGCGTCGACCCGCCGCGCCTCGGTGTCGACTCCGACCCGGCCTGGCGGGCCGCCGCGCTGCTCCACACCCTCGCCGTGCTCAAGCCCCTGCCGGCGGCCAACGCCCGCTTCGCCTGCGCGACGGCCGTGGCGTACATGTTCGTCAGCGGCGCCGGCATCGACCCGCCGTACGGGGCCCTCGTGGATCTCGCGCGCGACCTGCTCTCCGGGACGACGGACGTCTACGGGGCGGCGGACCGGCTGCGGTCCTGGCAGATCTGAGCGGGCCGGAAAAGACCCGTCCCCGGGGCCGCCGACCGAGGGCGGGAGGATCAAGGTCGGCGGCCCGTTTCGCGCGGGAGAGCCGCCGTTCCGCGCGGGGCCTTCCGAGTTGGCCGCCTTCAGTGAACAACGAACCATCGGTGTGCCGGGAGCGTGCGCGGGCCGCCGGGGTGTGCGTACGGTTCACACGGGGTGCTTGAAGCCTTGAGTTTTCGGGAACCGGAAGGCTTCGTTCTGCGAAGTGGAAGCATTCGTACCGGTCATCTGACCTGCTTTTAGTGATGCGGATGTTGCCCAAGTGCCTTGTTAGCCATGAGTAACTTGTGCAAGGGTGAACTTCCTGCGCATGGGCAATGGCCCGGCCAGAAAGGCCATTTGGCTTTTCCGGTCGCCGAAGGGCCCAAAAGGCCCAAGGAAGACGGTCATCGTGGCGGTTCGGTCCCCAACCGCTTTCCCCGGCGCCCGCCAAAAAGGTACGCACCAATCCAGGGCCCTTTTCGGCGGCCACAACTCCGTGTGCCATCTTGCGCCTTGGAAGGAACCCGCTCTGTGCACACCCCCCACCCTCCTCGCCCCACTTATGCGCCCGCTCCCGGCCCGGTCCCCGGAGAGTCCGACGAGACTCTCGCCGCCCGGCTGAGAGGCTGGCCGGATGGCGGCACCGGCGACGATCCCGTCGCCCTGTTGATGGCGCGGCACTGGCAGCCGACGTACGACTACGCGGTCATCTGCCTCGCCTCCGGGTCCGGTGTCGCCTCGATGGTGACCGCGACCGCCTTCCACCGGGTGCTCGACGGGCTGATGCGGGGCGAGTCGGGCGTCGCCCTGCGGCCCCGGCTGCTGGTGGCCGCGCGCGACACCGTCAAGGAGTGGTCCGCGGAAGGTGCTGTCTCCCATGTGCTGCCGGACCTGAGGAAGCCCGCCGGCGGGCGCGGTATGCGGGCGGCGAAGTCCATGACGCCCGAGAATCGCAAGCTCATCGAGCGCTCTTTCCAGGCCCTCCCGGCGGTCGCCCAGTGCTTGCTGTGGCACACCGAAGTAGAAGCCGAAATGATAACCATACCCACTGGTCTGCTGGGGCTGGATGCCGACAGCGCGGCGGCCACGCTGGAGCAGGCGCGCGACAAATTCCGTGAGGGCTGCGTCCGCGCCCATCGGGAACTCGCGCCGTCCAAGGATTGCCGCTTCTACAACCGGCTGCTGGACGTACCGATTCGCCGCGGCGGCGCCCTGCTGCCGGATGTCCAGCAGCATCTGCTGGAGTGCCGCTACTGCCGTTACGCCGCCGAGCAACTCAGCCATTTCGAGGGCGGACTGGGCGGGGTCATCGCCGAGGCCGTGCTCGGCTGGGGCGCCCGGCGCTATCTGGACTCCCGGCCCGGCCGGATGCCGCAGAAGGGGAACTCGAGACGTCCGGGGAGCGGCGGTCGGCACCGCCTGCTCTCCCAGATCCCCGCGCAGCGCCGCCGGATCACCTCCGGAGCGCGCAACCCCCGAGCCCTGATCACCGTCGGCGTCTCCTCGGGCGCACTGATCGCGGCCATCCTGGGCGCCGCGTTCCTCTCGGACGACGGCAGCGGCGCCGATCCCACCGCCTCCACCAGCGCCACCGGAGGAGTCGCCACGGCGCCGGACACCGGCAACGACACCACCACCGACACCGCCTCACCGACCCCGCCCGCCAGCGCTGGACGGCCCACGGCACCCCAGCAGACCCGGCTGCGCAATGTGGCCGCCGACCTGTGCCTCGACATCCAGGGCGGCAAGGCCGAGAAGGGCGCCTCGACCGAACTGGCGGTGTGCGACTCCGACTGGACCCAGCAGTGGTCCTACGAGGAGGACGGTCTGCTGCGCAGTGTCGCCAACCCCGAGCTGTGCCTGGACTCCCAGGTCGACGCCGGAGTCGTCGTCCTCGGCAAGTGCGCCGACGAGGACTCCAAGCGGGGCGACGACGTGCGCTACGACTTCACCGTGCAGGGGGAGTTGCTGCCCCGGTGGGGCGAGGGGCTCGCCATGGCCCCCATCGCCACGGACCCCAAGACGGACGTCGTCGTCAAGGTCCGGGACAACTCCACCACGCAGCGCTGGCTCACCGACGGCGTGACCGCCAGCCCCGAGTCCCTCTCCGTCTCCGGCTCCGAGGCGCCCACGCCCGAGACCGAGACGGTCTCCGAGGAACCGGACGCGGACGCCTCCCCGGCGCCGGGACGAGAGAAGTCCGGCTCCCCCGAGCCGAGCGCGTCGCCTGAGGCGGAGGCCGAACAGGGCGGTTCGATCCTGTCGGTGGGCGACGACACGACGACGGAGACCGAGCCCGACACTGAGCCGGTGCTGCCCCTGACGTCCCTCGACATCCCGAGCCTCCTCACGGGGCTTGGGATGTAAGGGGCCGGTGGGAGGGTGCGGGTCCGTTGTGGCTGGTCGCGCAGTTCCCCGCGCCCCTGAAAAGCAGGGGCTGCGCCCCGTGCTTCTCGGCCCGCAGGGCCGTGTCTTTCAGGGG
>NZ_JBHVDX010000177.1:0-22444 GCF_042802555.1 Streptomyces sp. NPDC057474
CGCCGTCACCTCGACAGCTCTACGACCGTGAAGGTCAGGCCTGCTCGGCGTCCGCGGCCGGAGCCTCAGCGGCGGCCGGGGCCTCCTCGGCGGCGGGAGCCTCAGCAGCGGGAGCCTCGGCAGCGGCCTCGGCCGGAGCCTCAGCGGGGGCCTCAGCCTCAGCGGGGGCCTCGGCGGCAGCCGGGGCCTCAGCGGCGGCCGGAGCCTCGTCGGCCTTCTTCTCACCCTCGAGCAGGTCGCGCTCCCACGCGGCCAGCGGCTCGCCCGCGGCCTTGTCGCCCTTGCCCTCGGTGGCGACCCGGGAGCGGGAGATGAGGCCCTCGGCGACCGCGTCCGCGATCACACGGGTGAGCAGCGTGACGGAGCGGATCGCGTCGTCGTTGCCGGGGATCTTGTAGTCGACCTCGTCGGGGTCGCAGTTGGTGTCGAGGATGGCGACGACCGGGATGTTGAGCTTCCGGGCCTCACCGACCGCGATGTGCTCCTTCTTGGTGTCCACGATCCAGACGGCGCTGGGCACCTTGGACATCTCGCGGATACCACCGAGGGTCTTCTCCAGCTTGGCCTTCTCGCGCGAGAGCACGAGAAGCTCCTTCTTGGTGAGACCCGACGCGGCGACGTCCTCGAAGTCGATCTGCTCGAGCTCCTTGAGGCGCTGCAGACGCTTGTAGACGGTCGAGAAGTTGGTGAGCATGCCGCCCAGCCAGCGCTGGTTGACGTAGGGCATGCCGACGCGGGTCGCCTGCTCGGCGATCGCCTCCTGCGCCTGCTTCTTCGTACCGACGAACATGACCGTGCCGCCGTGGGCGACGGTCTCCTTGACGAACTCGTAGGCGCGGTCGATGTACGACAGCGACTGGAGCAGGTCGATGATGTAGATGCCGTTGCGCTCGGTGAAGATGAAGCGCTTCATCTTCGGGTTCCAGCGACGGGTCTGGTGACCGAAGTGGACGCCGCTTTCCAGCAGCTCCCGCATCGTGACGACGGCCATGGCCGTTCTCCTTGAATTTCTCGGTTGTGCCGCGAGAGCCGGACGGCTCCCGCGCCTGACGCCCGCGATGCGCCGTTGCCACAAAGGACCGAGGGGCGCAGATACAGACCACAGACGGGCCTCGTACCGGGGCGTGCGAAGTCGACCCGGTGACCCGGATCGCCACCAGAAGTGTACGGGACCCGCGGGGTCCCGGGTGACGCCGATATCCACAACCGGCGAGTACTCCACAGATCCCGGCCATGATCGTGCCGCTCACAGGACGCTTCTGCCATGACTCACGAGCGAACGAACCGACGACGGACGGGTACACGGACGGGTACATGGTCGGGTACATGGTCGGCTTTGGTGTTGTGCCTGACGGCAACCCTCCTGGCCACGGCCTGGATGACACCCCCACGCGCCGGCCCCGGGGTGCCGGCCCCCGAGGATCGCGTCCCCGTGATGGGCCGCGCCTGGCCCGTGGGCCTCCGCCCGCTGGTGGTCCGCACCTGGGAGCCCCCGCCCACCCCCTACGCCCGAGGTCACCGAGGCGTCGACCTGTCCGCCCCGGTCGGCTCCCCGGTACGCGCGGTGGCATCGGGCCGCGTCTCCTTCGCGGGCCGGGTGGCGGGCCGGGGAGTCATCGCGATCGAGCTGACCGGCACCGGCGACCCGCCCCTCCGCACGACCTACGAGCCGGTCCAGGCATCAGTCAAGAAGGGCGACGAGGTAACCGCGGGCACGACCCTGGGCATCCTGGAAGCCTCTCCGTCCCACTGCCCCACCGCATGCCTCCACTGGGGCCTGCGCAGAGCCGAGACCTACCTGGACCCGCTGTCTCTCCTGCCGCCGTGGCTCCTACGGAGAGGCCCATCGCGTCTACTGCCGGTGCCCGAGTAGCCCCATCGCCGGCCTCTCTCAGACTGTCCCTAGCCGCGGGCAGTCGTGCCGTCTAGGGGCGGCACGGGTGGGCGCAGCGGCACCCTGCAAGCGCCGGTGAGTGAAACCGACCCCGCCGGCCCAGCGGAGGACACCAAGCCACGAGGGCTCAGCCCCACACAGGGCTCAGCCCCGCACACCCCGCAGAGCCATCCCCACGGCCGCCTCAGTGATCGCGGAGGGATCCTCGGCGGCCCCCAGTTCGATACGCCGCACAGCCGCGTCCACGACCCCCTGCAGCAGCATCGCGGCCAATCGAGGCTCCGCCTGCCCCAGCGCCGCGAGCGCCTCCACGATCATCGCGACGAGCCCACCGTGGGCGGCTCGGATCTTCTCCCGCGCCCCCGCGTCCAGCTCACTCGCCGAGATCGCCACCACGGCCCGGTGCCGCCGGTCCCCGACCAGTCCCAGCTGCGCGCGGACGTACGCCTCGACCTTGCCCTCGGGCCGCTCGACCGCGGCCATCGCCGCCTCGACCTCCGCCGCCCAGACGGGAAAGTCGACCTCGCACAGTTCCTCGACCACGGCGGCCCGCGACCGGAAGTACTCGTACACGGACGACCGCGCCAGCCCCGTGCGCTCGGCGAGCGCCGGGAACGTCAGCGCCTCCGTCCCGCCCTCGGACAGCAGGGACCGAGCCGCGTCCAGCAGGGCGGCTCGCTGCATCGACCGGTGCTCGGCCACGGAGGCCGCTCGAATCCTTGGCACGTCATCCACTTTACGGACGGACCGCCACCCACGGGAGAGCCTTTCCTCGACCAGCCCCCGCCCGACCCCCCTCCGAAGCCGGGACGCATACGGCATCCGGCCAGTTCGGACCGGGTCAACGGCCGAAACTCGCCAGCTTCGCACGCAGCTGCAGCACCGACTTCGTGTGGATCTGGCTCACCCGGCTCTCGGTGACCCCCAGCACGTTCCCGATCTCCGCGAGCGTGAGCCCCTCGTAGTAGTACAGCGTGACGACGGTCTTCTCCCGCTCCGGCAGCGTGTTGATGGCCCGCGCCAGGAAGCGGCGCAGCTCCCGGTCCTCGGCGACCTCGACCGGGTTGTCCGCGGCGGTGTCCTCCAGCGTGTCCATGAGGCTCAGCCGGTCGCCGCCCTCGCCCCCGACGTGCAGCAGCTCCTCCAGCGCCACCACGTTGGCCAGCGACAACTGACTGAAGACCGAGTGGAGTTCGTCGACCGCGATACCCATCTCGGCTGCCACCTCGCCCTCGCTCGGGGTACGTCTGAGCCGCGACTCCAGGGTGGCGTAGGCCCGCTCCACGTTGCGTGCCTTCTGCCGCACCGACCGGGGGATCCAGTCCAACGCGCGCAGTTCGTCGATCATGGCGCCCCGGATCCGGGTGATCGCGTACGTCTCGAACTTGATCTCCCGGTCGATGTCGAACTTCTCGATCGCGTCGATGAGCCCGAAGACCCCGGAGGAGACGAAGTCGGCCTGCTCGACGTTGGCCGGCAGTCCGACGCTCACCCGGCCCGCGACGTACTTCACCAGCGGTGAGTAGTGCAGGATCAACTGCTCGCGCAGCCGTTCGTCGCCCGTCGTCTTGTACGTCCGCCACAGCTCGTCGAGTGTCGAGGGGGCGGGCGGGCGCACGGTGCCGCGAGCGGCGGAGGGTACCGCCGTCCGGTCAGACCCGGAGGTGTGCTGGGGCATTCGTCGCCTTGTGCCGTTCTGCCGTGAACTGGGGGTGCCTGGGTGAGCTGTCGGTCTGATGTCGAGTGCCTGTCCTGAGTCGGATCCCTCGTGAGCGTAGCGTGACTGGAGAGTCGCAATGCGCGAAGGGCGGGGGCTCGCCGGTGCGCAGATACGTTCCGCTCGACGCTCCACGGGGTTACAGTGATCGCACTGTGTGACCGGGCCGGAACGCCAACTGCCGGAAACTGCAAGGCTGTCGGCATTCCCCCGGACGGCCGAACACGCTCGGTCAGCTTGGCCTCCGATCCGACGAGACGGAGATCATCGCCTGGCGTGTCAACTTCCAGCCGTCGCCGTGTCGTTCGACGTAACCAAGTGCGCGGAGTTCGTACAGTCTCCCGACCGCGTCGTCCACCGTCGTCCCCGCACCCCGGGCGACCTCGTCGGCGGCCGTGGTCCCCCGACCCGGTAGCGCGGCGAGAACCTGCCGCGCGCCGGGTTCCAGCAGGTCACGGGGGAGCACGGGTCCCCGTCGGTCGGGCGCCAGCTCTCCCATGTCACCCACCAGCTCGACGACTTCGGCGGCGTCGGACACGAGCACGGCGTCGCCCCGCAGCAGTTCGTGCACACCGGCCGAGAGGGCCGAGGTCGCGGGCCCCGGCACGCCCATGGCGAACCGCCCCAACCGCTGCGCCGCACGCGCCGTGACCAGCGCGCCGCTGCGGTAGGCCGCCTCCACGACCACGGTCCCTCTGGTGAGCGCGGCGATGACACGGTTCCGCAGAATGAACCGGCTCGGCGTCGGATGCTCCCCCGGTGGCAACTCCCCCACCACGAGACCCTGTTCGGCGATCCTGCTGATCAACTGCACATGCCCCCTGGGATACGGCCGGTCCACCCCGCAGGCCAGCACGGCGACGGTCGCCCCACCGACCCCGAGGGCCCCCCGATGCGCGGCCCCGTCCACTCCGTACGCGCCGCCGGACACGACCACCCACCCTCGCTCGGCCAGCCCGGCCCCCAGCGCGGCCGCCATATGGGCCCCGTACTCCGTACAGGCCCGCGCCCCCACCACAGCCACGGACCGCAACGCCCAGATCCGCACATTGGCCTTGCCCCGCACCCACAACCCCACGGGCCGCCCGTCGCCGAGGTCGTCCAACTGTCCGGGCCACTCTCCATCCCCGGGCACGAGGAACCGGACCCCGGCCTCCCTCGCGTGGGCCAGGTCCCCTTCGGGGTCGGCGCGCCCGGCGCGGGCGCACAGTCCCGTCCACCGCTTCTCCGAGGCCTCCGGCAGCGGTCGCCCGCCCCCGGAGAGCCTCCGCACCACTTCCCGGGCTCCGAACTCCCGCAGCCACCGCCCTCCGAGTCCGTCTCCGGGTTCGAGGACACGGGCCAGAAAGGCCCTTTCGAGCCGCTCGGCATCCGGCGCACCGCCGCCGGTCATGACTCACCGGCCGATGAGCCACAGGTCTCGGGCCTCACATCAGCGCCCCGATCGCCATCGGCACCCCGCGCGGAACTCCGGTGCGCAGTTGCAGGCCCAGGTTGACGTCCGTCGCGTCAGGGCGGTCGTGGCCGACGAGGTCGGCGATGGTCCAGGCGACCCGGAGCACCCGGTCCAGACCGCGCGCGGTCAGCACTCCCCGCTCCAAGGAGCGCTCGGCCTCGTCCATCGCGCCCGGGGTCGCGTGCCACCGGCTGCGCAGTTCACGCCCCGGTACCTCGCTGTTCGTCCGCCAGGGTGTGCCCAGCAGACGGGCGGTCGCCCGTTCCCTGGCCGAGCGCACTCGGTCGGCCACCGTCGCCGTGGACTCGCCCCGGGCCCCGCGCCGGGTGAGTTCGGACCGGGTGATTCGGTCGACCTCGACCCGGAGGTCGACCCGGTCCAGCAGCGGCCCGGAGAGCCGGGCCTGATAGCGGCGGATCGACGCGGGCGGACACTCGCACAAGTCGTCCGTCCGCGAGAAGCGACCACAGGGACAGGGATTCGCAGCGAGCACCATCAGGAATTTCGCCGGGAACCGCACCACTCCCGCGCTGCGCGCGATCACGACGTGCCCCGCCTCCAGCGGCTGCCGCAGGGCGTCCAGCACCTGACTGCTGAACTCGGGGGTCTCGTCGAGGAACAGCACCCCGCGGTGGGCGAGGGAGACCGCGCCGGGCCGTGCGATGCCCTGGCCGCCACCGACGAGGGCCTGCATCGTGGCCGAGTGGTGTGGCGCACAGTAGGGCGCCACGTCGACCAGCGGTTTCCCCGCCGGCAGCAGACCGGCGATCGAGTGGACCGCCGTGACCTCCAGAGACTCCTCCCTGGCCAGCTTCGGCAGGAGGGCCGGCAGTCGCTCGGCAAGCATCGTCTTGCCCGCGCCCGGCGGCCCTTCCAGGAAGAGGTGGTGTCCGCCGGCCGCCGCGATCTCCACAGCGGTCCGGGCCGCAAGCTGACCGACGACATCGGCGAGGTCGTGGCCCAGGTCCTGCTGCGCGGCTCCCGCGGTGTGCATCCCGGTGGCCGCCCCCGTGCCCGGGAGCCGAAGTCCCGCCATGAGAGGGTCCGGGCGGCCCTCGTCGGCTTCCTCGTCCGGCACGGGTTCATCCGCCAGCACGGCGATCAACTGCCGCAGGGTGCGCACGCCCAGTACCGAGACGCCGGGCACCAGCGAGGCCTCCGCGGCAGCGCACTCCGGCACCACCACCTGCTCGTATCCGGCCTCGGCGGCGGCCAGCACGGCAGGCAGGATGCCCCGTACCGGTCGGACACGCCCGTCGAGTCCCAGCTCGCCGATCATCACGATGTCGGAAATCACCCGCGGATCGATCCGCTCGGAGGCGCCCAGGACCGCGCAGGCGACCGCGAGGTCGAACCCGCTGCCGGCCTTTGGCACCGATGCGGGACTGAGCCCCACCGTCAGCTTCTTCTGCGGCCACTCGGCGCCCGAGTTCACCACAGCAGCCCTGACCCGGTCCTTGCTCTCCGTCAGACTCTTGTCCGGCAGCCCCACCAGCGTGAAGGCCGCCACCCCCGGTTCCAGGTCGGCCTGGACCTCGACGACGACGCCCTCGACACCGACGAGAGCCACGGAACACGTCCGGGCGAATCCCATCAGGCCACCCCCCGCACGTGTTCCACGACGGGGGCGCCGCGGTCGGGGAGGACGACGCCGACGACGTCGATGCGGACGCCGCCCGGCGGACTCCCTCCATGTTCCTGCAGCCAGCGTTCGGCGAGGCCGCGCAGTCGTTCCACCTTGGTGGTCGTGACGGCCGCCAAGGGGTGTTCGAAGGGGCCGGCCCTGCGGGTCTTCACCTCGCAGACGACCAGCGCGTCCCCGTCGCGGGCCACGATGTCGATCTCGCCGGTCCTGCCGCTGCGCCAGTTGCGCTCCAGGACCGTCATCCCGGCCTCGGCCAGCCGCCGCGCGGCCAGTTCCTCGCCGTACCTGCCGAGCGCACCTCGCGCGTTGTTGCCCCGCCCGATGTTGCCTCGTGCGTTGTCGCCTCGTGCCTTGCTCATGTCGGCACCACCTCCGGCGCCAACACTGAGGGTGACTCAGCCCACTATTGGATCTTGGTGGACAAGCGGCCGTTTGTGGATAACTTCATCACCCACACGGGTGACGACCCACCGCCCCCGAACCGACCTCAGCTGCCCGGCAGCTCAAGATCGCTCTTGTTCAGCTCCTCGATGTTCACGTCCTTGAACGTGAGTACCCGCACCTGCTTCACGAACCGAGCCGGCCGGTACATGTCCCAGACCCAGGCGTCCGCCATCGACACCTCGAAGAACACCTCACCCTGGACCGAGTGCACCTGCATCTCGTAGTCGTTGGTCAGGTAGAAGCGCCGTTCGGTCTCGATCACGTATTTGAACAGACCGACGACATCGCGGTACTCCCGGTAGAGCTTCAGCTCCATCTCGGTCTCGTACTTCTCGAGGTCCTCGGCGCTCATGGCATGTTCCCCTTCAGCCGTGCGATCCCACCATTGTGCGCCAGTCCCGCGAGCCCCTAGACAATTTCGGTGTCGAGGACCACGGGTCTGGCCGGGGGACCCTCGTCGAGCAGTGTGCGGAGCAGTTCGGCGAGTCTGGTCGGGTACACCGTCTCATGCGCCCGGGCCAGTTCACCGCACGTCCACCAGCGTGCTCCGGCGACACTGCGTCGTTCCAGCTCCGTGAGGCCCGCCGCGGCGGGCACCACCTGGTGCGTAGCGGTGGTTCGGGCGAGGTAGTACCACTCGTCCTGGTCCCAGCGGCGTCCGGCGAAGGGGAAGGAACACATCCGCCGCCAGAGCACGGGGCCGAGCTCCACGTCCGTGATCCCGGTCTCCTCCACGAGTTCCCGCAGGGCGGCCTCCTCGCGGGTCTCCGCGCCCTCCACACCGCCACCGGGCGTGAACCACCAGTCGTCGGCCGGATCGTCCGGCTCGTGCCCATGCAGCAGCAGGATGCGCTCCCGCGGATCCAGCAGGATCACCCGGGCCACCCTGCGCAGCCCGCCCTCGTACGTGTCCCCGGGTGTGCCCTCAGGCGACACCGGCCGGCTCCGACTGCGTCGTACGGCCGCGTCCGCCGATCAGCTTGGCGACGGGTCCGTAGGCCGCGCCTCCCAGGACGAGCACCATGCCCACGACCAGCGCGGTGGTGATCAGTCGCAGCGGGCCGGGAGAGGAGAGCGCTTCGAGCTTCTCGAAACCCGTGGGGCGGGCCAGCATGCCGTCCATGGGCCAGACGACGGCGTCCACGCGCGCGTCCACGTTGGTGCGCGGCACCGTGCCGTTGCCGGCCTCCGTGAGGTGCGCGGTGGAGTCCAGGGAGCCGCTGCGCTCGTCGCCGAGGAGGAACAGCCGGCCCTTGGGGACGGTGATCTCGGGGATACCGGTCAGCTCGGCGGCCTGGCCCTCGGGCAGATACGCCTCGTCGATCTTCTCGCCGTTGACGGTCAGCTTGCCGTCCGTGCAACAGGCGACCGTGTCCCCGCCGACCGCGACGACCCGCTTGACCATGGGTGTGTTGCCCCAGGTCTCCTGCCGGAAGACCACCACGTCACCGCGCTTGATCTCGGCGCCGTCGATCCGCTCGGCGAGTATGCGGTCCCCGGAGGTGATGGTGGGTGCCATGGAGTCGGTGGGCACGGTGTAGGGCGCGTAGGCGATCGCGCCCCACAGGAAGCCGCCCAGGAAGAGCACACAGCCGAGGGCCACGGCCAGTCCCGACAGCTTGCTGCCGAGCCGTCCGCGGCCCTCGTCCGTACGACTTGTCGTCCCGCTCATCCCAGTGCTCCCCCAGGTCGGAGAATCGACCGTCCGGGCCCCGTGCGGGCCGCGGAAGATCGGCGATCTGGGACGGCACCCTACCCGGCGGTACCTGTGCCAGAAACCCTCGGGCTTTCGGTGGCCAGAAGGCGGCGCCTGCGCCACAGCACCAGCGGCACCGCGCCCGCGAGGCCGAGCGCGCCGGGAGCGGCGGCGCTCAGGTTCTGGTCGAAGGTGTCGGGAATCGGCAGCGTGGACCAGCGGGTGGGCGGCCAGGCGACCACGATCGCGCGGCCCACGACCTGGCTCGCGGGGACCATGCCCTTGTTCGTGTCGTTCTGGTGGTAGCGGGAGTCCAGCGAGTTCTGCCGGTGGTCGCCCATGACCCAGATTTTGCCCTTGGGCACCTTCACCTTGAACTGACCGCCGGTGTCGTCGACGGTGCAGGGGGTGTTGCCCGGGTACACGTACGGCTCGTTCAGCGCCTTGCCGTTGACCTTGAGCGGTCCCGTGCCGTTGCACTCCACGGTGTCGCCGGCGACGCCGATGACCCGCTTGATGAGGTCCTTCTCCTCGGCGGACGGCATCAGGCCGATCCAGCCGAGTACACGCTGCACGGCGTTGGGCTCCAGGGTGGGTTCGCCGTCCAGCCAGCCGTCCGGGTCGTGGAAGACGACGACCTCGCCGCGCTCGGGCTCGGAGCCGAACCACGGGGTGAGCTTGTCGACCAGAACCCGGTCGCCCTCCTGCAGGGTGTTCTGCATCGAGTCGGACGGGATGGAGAACGCCTGCACCAGGAAGGTCTTGATCAGCAGCGCGAGAACCAGCGCGATACCGACCAGGATCGGCAGTTCCTTCCAGAAGGAACGCTGCTTCTTCCTGGGCCGTTCGTGCTGGTCGCCGTCGTCGACCGAGGTCCGGGCGCCGTCGCCGCCGTCCGCTCCGCCCGGGGAGTCACTCCCGGAGTCGGCGGAACTTTCGGAACTCACGGCGCCCTCCACGTTCTCCGCGGCCGGGGAAGCCGCCTCGTCGGATCGCTCCGGCCGTTCTTCGGAACCACCGTGTCCGGACCGTGCGCCGACCGCCAAATCCCCCACATCCACTCCTCACTCCGTACCGCCGCCCGCGCCACAGCCGGTGCAGGCCCACCACTCCCATAACGAGCGGGAGTTCCGCAGGGGTCGGGAGGGGGATCAATCCGTTTCGATCCGCGGAGGCCACCCTATGCGAAGCGCCGAGGGCGGTGGTCGACCCGCTTGGCACGACGGAGAATGTGTCCGGCTCCTCCAACTGTCCCCAGTGACCGACCGGCCAGGCGATGACCACGGCCCGGCCCACGACGGCATCCTGCGGGACCGTACCGCCGTACTGCGCCGTTTTCGAATCGTCGGACTGGTGGGCGCGCGAGTCGGCGGAGTTCTCCCGGTGGTCGCCCATCACCCAGAGCCGGCCCTGGGGCACGGTCACCTGGAACTGCTGGGTCGAGGGCTGGTTGCCGGGGTGGATGTACGCCGTCTCGTCCAGCGGCATGCCGTTGACCGTGACGCGGCCCTGAGTGTCGCAGCACTTGACGGTGTCGCCGCCGACCGCGACGACCCGCTTGATCAGGTCCTGCTCGTCGTCGGACGGGAGGAGGCCGATGAACTGCAGGCCTTCCTTTATCTGCTTGATGACGATCGGGTCCTCGGTGGCCGCAGTCGTCTGCTCGTCCTCCAACCAGCCGCCCGGGTCCTTGAAGACGACGACGTCCCCACGGGTGGGCTTGGAGCCGAACCAGGGCGTGAGCTTGTCGACCAGGACACGGTCGCCGATCTGGATCGTCTGCTCCATGGAGCCCGACGGGATCACGAACGCCTGGACGAGGAAGGTCTTGAGGACCAGGGCTATCAGGACGGCGACACCGACGAGGAGCGGGATCTCCTTGACCGCGGAGCGACGCCTGCGTCGCTTGATCTTGCGGGCGAGCTTGCGCCGCTCGACCCGGCTCGGCCGGGCGGCCCCGCCGGACCGCCGTGAACCGGTGGGCAGCAGGTTGGCGGCCGGGGTGCTGGGAGCGGCACCGCGGGGTTTGCCACGGTTACCCATGCGCACCGCCGACGGCGGGCACGCGCGCATAGGCGTCCGGACGGTCCAGCCGCGTCCAGTGGTCGGCGGGCCAGGCGATCCAGTCGGCCCGGCCGATCACGGAGTCGAGGGGGACCATGCCGCCGCCGGGCGATCCCAGGTGGTCGCGGGAATCGCTGGAGTCACTGCGGTGGTCGCCGAGGAGGAACAGCCTGCCCTCGGGGACGACCACGTCGAAGGGTACGTTCGACGGGCTGTCGCCCGGGTACAGAAACGACGACTCGTCGACCCACCGGCCGTTCACCTCAAGCCTCCCCTCCTGGTCGCAGCAGACCACCCGGTCTCCCCCCACGCCGACAACGCGCTTGACGTAGTGGGCGTTCCCGAAGTAGCCGGTGCCGTCGAAGACGACGACGTCACCGCGCTGCGGCTCAGATCCGAAACGGTACGCCAACTTATTTACGAGAACGCGGTCCCCGATCCTCAATGAGTCGGCCATGGAGCTGCTGGGAATCTGGAACGGCTGCATCACGAAGTTGCTGAAGAGCGCCAGAAAAAGCAGGCAGATCAGCACGGTCAGGGTGTATCTCCCGCCCGGCACCCATGCGGTGGTCCGGTCCACCCATGCGAAACGCGACCGCTCCTCCGGCCCTCCCGTGTCGGAGATCTCCTCGGAGACCTCGTCGCCGGAAGGGCGGGGGGAACGGTCGCGCTCCATGTGATGCTGTGCTTCGGTGTCCATCGGGGCCAGATCGTATCCGGCCCCGCTGTGACGACCTTTTGTGACTCGGGTCGCGACCCGAGCGCGCGATCAGTTGTCGCGCTTCTCCTTGATCTTCGCCGCCTTGCCGCGCAGCTCGCGCAGGTAGTACAGCTTCGCGCGACGGACGTCACCACGGGTGACGAGCTCGATCTTCTCGACGATCGGGGTGTGCACCGGGAAGGTGCGCTCGACGCCGACGGAGAACGAGACCTTGCGGACCGTGAAGGTCTCCCGGACACCGGCGCCCTGGCGACGGATCACAACGCCCTTGAACTGCTGCACACGGGAGCGGTTGCCCTCGATGACGCGGACGTGGACGTTGACGGTGTCACCCGGGCGGAAGGCCGGGATGTCGCTGCGCAGCGACGCGGAGTCGACGGAGTCGAGCAGGTGAGACATTTCGTCTGCTTTCTTCGCCCATGCCACAGGTCATAGGCGGGAGCTAGGTGTTTCGAAGGATGCTGTCCGTGTCGGGGCGGGCGTCGTGTCCCCCTGCGGCAGGGGCGCGCGCCGGACGACGCACAACAGCGGCCTATTCTTCCACGCCCTCCGGCCGCCGCCAAAATCGGCCGTGCGACTCCCCCTCCGGATCCGGGGCCCAGCCCAGGATGGAGAGCATTTCGCGGTCCTTCTTGTCGAAGGCCTTGGGGTCGCAGTGCTCGATGAGGTCGGGCCGGTTGGCCGCCGTACGTTTCAGGGCCTCGTCCCGCCGCCAGCGAGCGATCTTGCCGTGGTGGCCGCTGAGCAGCACCTCGGGGATGTCTCGGCCGCGCCACTCGGGGGGCTTCGTGTAGACCGGCCCTTCCAGGAGGTTGGCCATGGCGCCGGGCGCGAAGGAGTCGTCCCGGTGGGACTCGGCGTTGCCGAGGACGCCGGGCAGCAGCCGCGCCACGGCCTCGGTGACGACGAGGACGGCCGCCTCGCCGCCGGCGAGCACGTAGTCGCCGATGGACACCTCGTAGACGGGCATCCGGGTGGCGTACTCGTCGATCACGCGGCGGTCGATGCCCTCGTAACGCGCCGGTGCGAAGACCAGCCAGGGGCGCTCGGAAAGTTCGACGGCGAGCGCCTGCGTGAAGGGGCGGCCGCTGGGAGTGGGGACGACGAGCGCAGGCCGGGCGGACCCGGTCTCGTAGCCCTGAGCCAGCACGTCGTCGAGCGCGTCGCCCCAGGGGGCGGTCTTCATGACCATGCCGGGGCCGCCGCCGTACGGGGTGTCGTCGACGGTGTTGTGCCGGTCGTACGTCCATTCCCGCAGGTCGTGGACGTGCACGTTCAGCTGCCCACGCGCGCGTGCCTTGCCGACGAGGGAGACGTTCAGGGGTTCGAGGTACTCGGGGAAGATCGTGACGACGTCGAGCCGCATCAGGCCTCGTCCCCGGCCGACCCCGCGGAGTCCGCGGCGGCGTCCCGGGCGGACGCGATCTCCGCCCGGTCGTCGATCAGGCCCGGCGGCGGGTCGATGACGGCCCGCTGCTCGGTCAGGTCGATCTCGGTGACGATCTTCTCGACGAACGGGATCATCACCTCGCTGCCGTCGGACCGCTCGACGATGAAGAGGTCCTGGGACGGCAGGTGCGAGATCTCGATGATCCGGCCGACCTCGACTCCGTCCTTGGTGACCACGTCCAGGTCCATCAGCTGGTGGTCGTAGTACTCGTCCTCTTCCTCCGGCAGCTCCTCCGGGTCCACCTCCGCGATCAGCAGGGTGTTGCGGAGGGCCTCGGCGGCGTTGCGGTCGCGGACGCCCTCGAAGCGCAGGAGCAGCCGGCCGCTGTGGACCCGGCCGGTCTCGATGGTGAGCGGACCCGTCGAGGCGGGGTCCGTGAACAGGACGGCGCCGGGGCCTAGCCGGAGTTCCGGCTCGTCGGTGCGGACCTCGACGGTGACCTCGCCCTTGATGCCGTGGGCGCGGCCGATCCGTGCGACTACGAGCTGCACTGTGCTTGATCTCCTGTCATACGACTACGGGCCGGGGACGGCCCAGTGGCCCTCCCCGGCCCGAGCCGGTGCTGCGAATCTTCGTCAGCGGACGTGATCCACGTCGACGAGGTCGACACGGACACCTCGGCCGCCGATGGCGCCCACGACGGTACGCAGGGCGCGGGCGGTACGGCCGTTGCGGCCGATCACCTTGCCGAGGTCGTCGGGGTGGACCCGGACCTCGAGTACGCGCCCGCGGCGCAGGTCGCGGGAAGCGACCTGCACATCGTCGGGATAGTCGACGATGCCCTTGACGAGGTGCTCGAGAGCCTCCTCGAGCATGCTCAGGCCTCGGTCGACTCGGACTCGGCGGCAGCCTCGTCCTTCTTGTCGGTCTTCTTCTTCTGGGTGATCGCCTCACCCTTGCCCTCGTCGTCGCCGCCCAGGGCCTCGAACGACGGGCGCGCGGACTTCGGCTGAGCCACGAGGAGCGGCGCCGGAGCGGGCTCGCCCTTGAACTTCTGCCAGTCGCCGGTCTTCTTCAGGATGGCGAGCACGGGCTCGGTCGGCTGCGCGCCGACACCCAGCCAGTACGCGACGCGCTCCTCGTCGACCTCGATGACCGACGGGTGGTACGTCGGGTGGTACTTGCCGATCTCCTCGATCGCACGGCCGTCACGGCGGGTGCGGGAGTCGGCGACGACGATGCGGTAGTGAGGCGAACGGATCTTGCCCAGACGCTTCAGCTTGATCTTGACTGCCACGGGAGTTGGTTCTCCTGGATTTGACGTGGTTGGGCACGGCGAGAGAGCCGCGTGGGGTTGCGGTACCCGAGTGCCCGATGGACGCGTCAGCCGGAGGAGAGAGGGGTCCTGTGCGACTGTCGAGTACAGCTGACCATTCTGCCACACACCGCGCTTCGCCTCTTACCAGGGCTGCGCGAAGCCATGCCGGAACGGCACCCGGCGCCAGGGGTGCTTTTCGCTTACCGGCGCATGCAAGGTGCCGCCGCGCCCACCCGCGCCGCCTCAGCGGCGCGACTGCCCGCAAGCGGGTGAGGCCCCATGACGGCACCCTGCGGTGCGGCTGAACCCGAGCCCACGAGCTGCGTACGGCTGCCACGAGCAGCCGTCCTCCCAGCTCGTCGTCCGATCACGCCGCGCCCACGACCTCCGGGATCCGGAAGGGCTTGCCGCAGCCGCCGCAGACGATGGGGGCCTGGGCGAGTACGGACGGGACGACCCGGACGTTGCGGCCGCAGTCGCAGACGGCCTTGACGCGGACGCCGCCGCCGGAGGAGCCGTGCCGAGCGGCCGGACCCCGGAAGCTGCGGGCCGTGTCCTCGGAGGTCGCGGCGGTGTGGGCCTTGAGGGCGCGATGCAGTCTGTCGATGGTCGGGCGGTAGCGACGCTTGGCCTCGGGGTTGAGCGTGACCAGCGAGAAACCGCTGCTGGGGTGCGGTTCCTCCTGGTGGTCGAGGCCGAGTTCCTCGGCGATCGCGAGGAATCTGCGGTTGTGGTATCGGCCGGCCCGAGAGGTGTCGCGGACTCCGCGCGCGGCGGCGATGCCATGGACTGCCTCATGGAGCAGTCGCTCGAAGGAGAGTTCGTGCCCGCAGGCGGACGACGACTCTCCGATCAGGGACTCGGGAGCGGCAAGATCTGGCAGCTCGGGGTGGTGCCGTTGAATGTCGGCCCACGCCTGTGCCAGTTCTGCGGCGAGAACAGGTGGTGTCTGTGTCGTGCTCACGTAATGACAACGAGCCGGAGTGCCCCTGTGTTCCGATTCCGGGCCATCCCAAATAATTTGCACGTACCCGTCAGTTGCCACTAGTGCGTCCTGACGAGGGCGGGTGCGCTGATCTGCGGAGAAGCCTCACAGCTCCTCCCAAGGCGGTACGTATTAACACGTACGCCCCGGCGCGTAGACGAGGTCCGCGCACCGGGGCGCCTGTGGTCGTCAGATGCGCAAGGGGCGTTTCGGTCGCCCTCCGGGCGGAACGGCGCGCTCTAGTAAGCGCGCGCCACGACGGCGACGTTACCGGGTGCGTCGTAGGAGTCGGGCACCGACCCGTCCTCGGCGACCAGACACCGTACGGTCACGGCGTGCTCCCCGAGCTTGGTCTCGCCGTCCTCGCCCAGCGTCGACCAGGGGATACGCGCCCAGCCGCCGGCCGCGGCGGCCTCGATCGCCTCGTCGAGCGTGGACACCTCGGTCGTACGGGACTCACGGCGCTCGCGCGACTGCTTCAGCAGGAGCGCCTGGTCCTCCTCGAGAATCGTGGGCAGCAGGCGTACGAGTGAGTCGACGGCGACCGGTTCCTTGCCGCCCGGGATGCGACGGGCCAGCATCGCGGTGCCGTTCTCCAGGTCACGGGGGCCGACCTCGATGCGTACGGGGACGCCCTTGAGCTCCCAGTCGACGGCGCGGCGACCGAACGGGACGTCCGTGCGGTCGTCCACCTGGACCCGGATGCCCGCCGCCTTCAGCCGCGCCCCGAGCTCGCGGACCTTGGCCAGAACCGCGTCGTCGCCCTTGATCGCGAGGACGACGGCCTGGACCTGGGCCAGCCGAGGCGGGACCCGGAGGCCGTTGTCGTCGCCCTGCATCATCACCAGGGCGCCGATCATGCGGGTGGTGGAGCCCCAGGACGTCTGCCAGACGAGCTCCTGCTTGCCTTCCTTCGACAGGTACCGGGTGTTGAAGGCCTTGGCGAAGTTCTGGCCCAGTTCGTGACTGGTGGCCATTTGGAGGGCCTTGCCGTCGCCCATCATGCCTTCGAGGGTGAGGGTGTTGATGGCGCCCGCGAAGCGCTCCTTGACGGTCTTGCGGCCGGGGACGACGTCCATCGCGAGGACGTTCACCATGAAGTCCTCGTAGACCTCGCGGTGGATGTGCGCGGCGAAGTCGCGCGCCTCCTCGTACGTCGCGTGCGCCGTGTGGCCCTCCTGCCAGAGGAACTCGCTGGTGCGGAGGAAGAGGCGGGGGCGCAGCTCCCAACGGACCACGTTCGCCCACTGGTTGATCAGCAGCGGGAGGTCACGGTAGCTCTGTACCCACTTCGAGAAGTACTCGTTGATGATCATCTCGGAGGTGGGGCGGACCACGGCGGGCTCTTCGAGGTCCTTGCCGCCGCCGTGCGTCACCACGGCCAGCTCGGGCGCGAAGCCCTCGACGTGCTCGGCCTCCCGGGCGAGGTACGACTGCGGGATCAGGAGCGGGAAGTACGCGTTCTGCGTGCCCGTCTCCTTGATCCGGGCGTCCATCTCCTGCTGCATCCGCTCCCACAGCCCGTACCCGTACGGTCGGATCACCATGGTGCCGCGCACCGGACCGTTGTCGGCCAGCTCGGCCTTGGTGATCAGATCCTGGTACCAGCGCGGGAAGTCGTCCGCGCGGGGCGTGAGTACGGGTGCCTTTGCCATGGCGCGATGGTACGGGTCCACGTTGCGGGGATGTGAATTCTTTTGCCCACGCACGGACAGTCCGCAAGCCGGTGTCCGAGACCCCTGGACGACTCGCCGGGTGCGGAGTTTCCTGGCATACGGGGGGAGTGCGAGCGCGCACTGCCACGGGGGGCCAGGAAATCCGGCAAACGCAACTCACGGCGGATTGGGGCGCTTTCGATATGACACCTACGCTCGTGCGGCAGCAACTGCCTCGCGCGGGGACCGCACCCCGCGTGGACCGGTGTGCACGCGCGCGTGACTGGGTCGAGATCCAGGAACGGATGCTGGTACCGCTCTACGAGGCCGTCCACCGGCGGCTCGACGTCGGCACCGGGACGCGGCTGCTCGGCCTCGGCTGCGGGTCGGGGCTCGCTCTGCTCATGGCGGCGTCGCGGGGCGCCGCGGTGACCGGCGTCGACTCCGCCTCGCCCGAGAGAATGGCACTCGCACGGGAGCGGCTGCTGCCGCAGGCATGGGGCATGCGCGCGCGTGCCGGCACGCGGGTCGTCGAAGGCGTCCCCGAGGACGCGGCCCGCGCCCCCGGCGACCCGTTGTACAACCTGGTGACCGCCTTCGAGCCGATCGGCTGTCTTGCCGGGGACTCCGAGGGCCTCGGCGAAGTGCTCGCCTCGGCGACCCCGCTCGCGGAACGCGGCACCCCCGTGGTCCTCGCCGGCTGGGGCCCGCCGGAGCGCTGCAGCACGTCCGCCGTGCTCCGCGTGGCCACGAAGCTCGCCGATCCCCTGCGCAGCGCGGGCAGTTGGCGCCCGGCACTGAGGGACGACCTGGAGGAGGTCGCCCAGCGGGCCGGCCTGAAGCCGGACGGCTCCGGACGCGTGGCCTGCCCCTTCGGGTACGCCAATGTGGACAACGCGGTACGGGGGTTGCTGTCGACCGGTCTGTTCGACGCGGCGATCAGGGCCACCGACCAGGCCCAGGTGGACAAGGAACTGACCGAGGCCCTGCACCCGCACCGCCGCCGGGACGGCACTGTCTGGATGCCAAACGTGTTCCGCTACCTGATCGCGCGGACGCCCTGAAGGACTCGGGGCACGTCCCGATGACTTCGGGGCAGTCCCCGAGCGTTTCGGGGAACCCTGAGAAGGTCTTCGAGACTTCTTCCGATGTGGGTGTGAATGATGTGAAGAAAGCGGGCCGGTAGCGCTTTCGCTTGGCCAAGTGCCGCACGGCGCCCATAGCCTGACGCATCGTTCAGGGGAACAACACATCTGCATACGGGAGTTGCCACCAGAAGCACCACGAGCGACACCACACTCACGCCGTCCACGCACGGCACCCGGCGCCGCGCGCCCGGCCACACCCCCCGGCCGGTCACGCGGCGTCCGCCATTTCGGCCTGTCAGCCCATGAACTTCTTGAACTCGTCCGGCAGCTCGAAGTCCTGAGCGCCCTGTTGGCCAGGCAGTCCGAGGGCACCGCCCTGGGCGCCGGCGGCGCGGCGGGCGGCCTCCTCCTGCTCCTGCTGCTTGCGCTTCATCGGGTTGCCGGAGCGCTGCTTGCCCTTGGCCTGCTTCGGCTGCTTCTTGGACCGGCCGGGACCGCCACCCATGCCGGGCATTCCCGGCATCCCGGGCATACCGCCGCCCTGGGCCATGCGGGACATCATCTTGCGGGCCTCGAAGAACCGCTCGACGAGGTTCTTCACCGCGCTGACCTCGACACCGGAACCCTTGGCGATACGGGCGCGGCGCGAGCCGTTGATGATCGTCGGTTCCTGGCGCTCGCCGGGGGTCATCGACTTGATGATCGCGGCGGTGCGGTCGACGTCGCGCTCGTCGATGTTGTTGATCTGGTCCTTGATCTGGCCCATGCCGGGCAGCATGCCGAGCAGCTTGCTGATGCTGCCCATCTTCCTGACCTGCTCCATCTGAGCCAGGAAGTCGTCGAGCGTGAAGTCCTGCCCCTTCTTGGACGCCAGTTTGCCCGCCATCTTGGCGGCCTCTTCCTGGCTGAAGGTCTTCTCCGCCTGCTCGATCAGGGTGAGCAGGTCACCCATGTCGAGGATGCGGGAGGCCATCCGGTCCGGGTGGAACTGGTCGAACTCGTCGAGCTTCTCGCCGTTCGACGCGAACATGATCGGCTTGCCGGTGACCGAGGCGATCGACAGGGCGGCACCACCACGGGCGTCACCGTCGAGCTTGGAGAGGACCACGCCGTCGAAGCCGACGCCGTCACGGAAGGACTCGGCCGTGTTGACGGCGTCCTGACCGATCATCGAGTCGACGACGAAGAGGATCTCGTCCGGGGAGACCGCGTCCCGGATGTCGGCGGCCTGCCGCATCATTTCCTGGTCGATGCCCAGGCGGCCCGCGGTGTCGACGACCACGATGTCGTGGACCTTCGACTTGGCGAACTCGATGGAGTCCTTGGCGACCTTGACCGGGTCGCCCACGCCGTTGCCCGGCTCGGGGGCGTAGACCGCGACGCCCGCGCGCTCGGCGACGACGCTGAGCTGGTTCACGGCGTTCGGGCGCTGGAGGTCACAGGCGACGAGCAGCGGCGAGTGACCCTGCTCCTTCAGCCAGAAGCCCAGCTTGCCCGCGAGGGTCGTCTTACCGGCACCCTGCAGACCCGCGAGCATGATCACGGTCGGCGGGTTCTTGGCGAAGCGGAGGCGGCGGGTCTCGCCGCCGAGGATCCCGACCAGCTCCTCGTTGACGATCTTGAGAATCTGCTGGGCGGGGTTGAGCGCCTTGGAGACCTCGGCGCCGAGCGCGCGCTCCTTGACGTTCTTGATGAAGCCCCGGACGACCGGCAGCGCGACATCCGCTTCCAGGAGCGCGATGCGGATCTCGCGCGCCGTGGCGTCGATGTCCGCCTCGGAAAGGCGTCCCTTGCCCCGCAGGTTCTTGAAAGTCGCTGAGAGGCGATCGGAGAGCGTATCGAACACGGCGGTGTCGGTCCTCGGAGTCGGGGGCAGTCTGGGTCGCCCTCCAGGGTATCTGTCTGGGTGTGGTCGGGTCTCCACCCCTGTGGATAGTGGTGGCGGAACCCGCCCCGCACGGGTGCGGGGCGGGACGGGCCCCGTACCCGCCGTGCTCAGCCGCGCAGCATCTCCTCCAGCTTCCGCGCCACGGACGCCGCCTCGTCGCCCGGCAGCGGTGCACCCTGCGGCCCGGTCACGTAGAAGGCGTCCACGGCGTTGGCGCCCAGCGTGCTGACGTGCGCGCTGCGCACCCGAACATGCGCGTCCTCCAGCGCGCGCCCGATCCGGTGGAGCAGCCCGGGGGCGTCCTGGGCGCGCACCTCGATGACCGTGGCGTGCCGGGAGGCCGCCGCGGCCACCGCGACGCGCGGTGGGGGCGCGACGACACCCCGCCGCCGGGGATAGGCCGCGTCCCGCTCGGCCAGCCGCCCGGCGATGTCCAGCGACCCGTCCAGGGCCCGTACGAGATCCGCGCGGAGGCGTGCCGCCTGGGGCAGCGAGCCGTACTCGGCGGCCACCCGCCAGTTCAGCAGCAGTACCGAGCCCTCGACGCCGTCCGGGAGGTCGAACGTCCGGAGTTCGGCCGTGCGCACGGTCAGCCGGTGCATGGCGAGCACACCGGCGACCGCGGGCAGGACGCCCGCCTGGTCGGGTACGGCGATGAGGAGTTCCACCCCGAGCGGCTCGGGGTCGGCCTTCTCGTCCTTCTCCTCGGCGGCGGTCTCCGTCTGCGCTCGCAGCGACAGCACCGGCCCGCCCGTGCGGAACGCCTCGATGGCGAGCCGCTCCTGCTCGGCGCTGGTCTCCCCGGGCTCCGGCTCCTCCGTAACGTCCCCGGCGAACAGCGCGTCAACCCGCTGGACCAGCTCGGACACGAGCGAGGCACGCCACGACGACCAGGCGGCGGGCCCGGTGGCCAGCGCGTCCGACTCGGTCAGCGCGTGCAGCAGTTCGAGCGTGCCCGGCGATCCGACGGCGTCGGCCACGGACCGTACGGTGGCCGGGTCCTCCAGGTCACGCCGGGTGGCCGTGTCGACGAGCAGCAGATGGTGGCGTACGAGGGTGGAGAGCACCGCCACGTCGTCGCGGTCGAAGCCGATCCTGGCCGCCACGTCCTTGGCGATGATCTCGCCCGCGACGGAGTGGTCGCCGGGCCAGCCCTTGCCGATGTCGTGCAGCAGCGCGGCGACGAGCAGGAGGTCGGGCCGGTGGACCCGGCGGGTCAGTTCGGAGGCCCGGACGGCGGTCTCGATGAGGTGCCGGTCGACGGTCCAGATGTGCACGGCGTTGCGTTGCGGCCGACAGCGCACCCGCTCCCAGTCGGGCAGCAGGTGGGTGATGAGGCCCTCAGCCTCCAGCGCCTCCCAGACGTCGACGGTCGGGCGCCCCGAACCCAGCAGGGTGACGAGCTGCTCGCGCGCCTCGGCGGGCCAGGGCGTCGGCAGCGGCCGGGCGGCGGCCGCCAGACGTCGTACGGCGTGCAGGGAGAGCGGCAGCCCGGCCTGGGCGGCAGCGGCGGCGGCGCGCAGGGGCAGCACAGGGTCCCGGTCGGGCTTGGCCGCCCGCGCGAGCACGACCTCGCCGTCCTGCTCGACCACGCCCTCGGCCAGCGGCGACCGCTCGGGGGCCGGCTTCCCACCACCGAGCATGGCGCGCAGCCGGGGCCGCACGGCGCGCGAACGCAGGACGCGCCCCACTTCACGCCAGGTCACATCGCTGGCGTACGAGATGACCCGCGCGGCCTCGTACACCTGACGCAGCAGTGTGTCGGCGTCCAGCAGCCCCAGCTCGGCGGCGACCTGGTCCTGCTCCTGGAGCGCGAGCCGGTCGGTCGCGCGCCCGGTGGTGAGATGCAGCGCGTCCCGCACGTCGAGAAGCCGACGCCGGGCGTCGGCGAGCCCCTCGCGCGGGGCGTCGGCGAGCCAGGAGGCGGCGACGGCGCGCAGGGCGGTCGCGTCGCGCAGTCCGCCGCGCGCCTCCTTGAGGTCGGGTTCCAGCAGGTACTGCAGCTCTCCCTGCCGCTCGGCCCGCTCGGCGCAGAGCTCCTGCAGTTCCGGGAGTCGTTTGGGCGCCTGGTTGCGCCAGTCGGCGAGGACAGCGGTCCGCAGCCCGGCGGTCAGTCCCAGATCACCGGCGATGTGCCGGGCGTCCAGCAGCCCCAGCTGCACCTTGAGGTCCTCGCCGGCGGTCTTGCGGGCCTCGGCGGGGGTGCGCACGGAGTGGTCGAGGGCCAGCCCCAGGTCCCAGACTGGGTACCAGATGCGGTCGGCCAGCGCGGCCACCGCCCGTTCGTCGGACCCGTCGTGCAGGAGCAGCAGATCAAGATCGCTGCGTGGCGAGAGTTCGCCGCGCCCGTATCCGCCGACGGCCACGAGGGAGACCCCCCGCGGCTCGGCGGCGCCCGCGCCGAAGAGGCCCGCGAGCCAGTCGTCGGTCAGCTCGGCCAGGGCCGAACGGCGCGGCGGCCCGGACTGCGCCTCCTCCTGGAG
>NZ_JBHVDX010000178.1:0-22384 GCF_042802555.1 Streptomyces sp. NPDC057474
GTTCGTCTTCACCGACGAGCGGCTGCGCGCGGCGGTCCTCAACACCATCGTCCTCACCGCGTCGGTGGTGCTCCTCAGCGTGATCCTCGGCCTCGCTCTGGCGATGCTCCTCGACCGCCGCTTCGTCGGCCGCGGCCTGGCCCGCACCCTGCTCATCGCCCCGTTCCTGGTCATGCCGGTCGCGGCGGCACTGCTGTGGAAACACGCCATCTACAACCCCGACTACGGCCTGCTCAACGGCACCCTCAACGCCGTCCACCGCCTCTTCGGCGCCGACCAGGGCCCCACCATCGACTGGATCTCCTCCTACCCGATGCCCGCCGTCGTCATCTCGCTGGTCTGGCAGTGGACCCCGTTCATGATGCTGATCCTCCTGGCCGGCCTCCAGGCACAGCCCGGCGACGTCCTGGAAGCGGCCCGCATGGACGGCGCCTCCGCACTGCAGACCTTCCGCCACATCACGCTGCCGCACCTGCGCCAGTACCTCGAACTGGGCATCCTCCTCGGCACGATCTACGTCGTGCAGACCTTCGACGCGGTCTACACCATCACCCAGGGCGGCCCCGGCAAACAGACCACCAACCTGCCCTACGAGATCTACCTGACCATGTTCCGCAAGTACGAGTACGGCGAAGCGGCCGCCGCCGGTGTCGTCGTCGTCCTCGGCTCGATCGTGATCGCGACCTTCGCCCTGCGCACCATCGCGTCGCTGTTCCGCGAGGAGACATCCCGATGACCACGCACACGGCCGCCACCCCCGGGGCGACGCTCAAGAAACTCCTCCGCCGACGCCCCGACGACGACGGCGGCGGCGGCGCGCCCCGCCTCTCGCCCCTGTGGACCTTCGTCGCCTGGCTCGCCACCCTGGCGTTCTTCGCACCGGTGGCATGGATGGTCCTCACCTCCTTCCACCAGGAGGCCGACGCGGCGACCAACCCGCCGACCCCCTTCGCCCCCATCACCTTCGACCAGTACGAACTGCTGTTCAGCCGGGACATCACCCCATTCCTCCTCAACTCGGCCATGGCCAGCGTCCTTTCGACGCTGCTCGTGCTCGCCCTGGCGGTACCGGCGGCGTACGCGCTGTCCATCAAGCCGGTCGAGAAGTGGACCGACGTGATGTTCTTCTTCCTGTCCACCAAGTTCCTCCCGGCCATCGCGGCCCTGCTCCCGGTGTACCTGATCGTCAAAGACGCCGGAATGCTCGACAACGTGTGGACACTGGTCGTCCTCTACACCGCCATGAACCTGCCGATCGCGGTGTGGATGATGCGCTCGTTCCTGGCCGAGGTCCCCAAGGAGATCCTGGAGGCCGCCGAGGTCGACGGCGCGGGCCTGCTCACCGTGCTCTGGCGGGTCGTCGCACCCGTCGCCATGCCCGGACTCGCCGCCACCTCGCTGATCTGCTTCATCTTCAGCTGGAACGAGTTCATGTTCGCCGTCAACCTCACCGCGACCCAGGCCTCCACCGCGCCCGTGTTCCTCGTCGGCTTCATCACCAACGAGGGCCTCTTCCTGGCCCGCCTGTGCGCCGCGGCCACCCTCGTCTCCCTGCCCGTCCTCATCGCCGGATTCGCCGCCCAGGACAAGCTCGTCCGCGGCCTCTCCCTAGGAGCAGTCAAGTGAAAGCCGCTGTCATCGAAGCCCCCGGCAAGGTCACCGTCACCACGGTGCCCGACCCCACACCCGGACCGCGCGAAGTCGTGATCGATGTGGCGGCCTGCGGACTGTGCGGCACCGACCTGCACATCCTGCAGGGCGAGTTCGCACCGACCCTGCCGGTCGTCCCCGGCCACGAATTCGCCGGAGAGGTCGTGGACCTCGGCAGCAAGGTCACCGAACTCAAGATCGGCGACCGGGTCGCCGTGGACCCCTCCCTGTACTGCAACGAGTGCCGCTACTGCCGGGCAGGACGCAACAACCTCTGCGACCGGTGGCAGGCGATCGGCGTGACCGTGGCCGGTGGCGCCGCCGAGTACGCCGTGGCACCCGTCGCCAACTGCGTACGGCTGCCCGACCACGTAGACGTCCAGGACGCGGCCCTGATCGAGCCGCTGTCCTGCGCGGTGCGCGGCTACGACGTCCTGCGCAGCCGCCTCGCCTCCCGCGTGCTCATCTACGGCAGCGGGACGATGGGCCTGATGATGCTGGAGCTGGCCAAGCGCACCGGCGCCTCCTCGGTCGACGTCGTCGACATCAACCCGGAGCGACTGGCGACGGCTGCGAAGCTGGGCTGTTCCCAGTCGGCGCTCTCGGCCGACGAGTTGGGGCGACCGGGTGGCTGGGACGTGGTGATCGACGCGACCGGCAACGCCGCCGCCATCCAGGACGGCCTCGACCGAGTCGCCAAAGCCGGCACGTTCCTGCAGTTCGGGGTCGCCGACTACGCCACGACGGCCACCATCTCCCCGTACCGCATCTACAACCAGGAGATCACCATCACCGGCTCCATGGCCGTGCTGCACAGCTACGAGCGCGCGGCGGAACTGTTCGCCACCGGGGTGCTCGATCCTCAGGTCTTCATCAGCCACCGGATGCCGCTGACCCAGTACCCGCAGGCACTGGACCAGTTCGCCGCCGGTCAGGGCCGCAAGATCATCGTGCTGCCCTGACCGCTCGCCGGCAAGGCCGGCCTCCCCGTCGACTTCGCTCTCCGCACCCGGGCCGACTGCGCGAATAGCGGTAGGGGCCCCAGCTCACTGTGGCCCCTACCGCTACTCCCGCACCCCGCCGCTCGGCGGGCGTGCCTTACGCCGGCCGTTCTACAGTCCCGAACACGAAGGATTCAGTCGCAAAGGGACTGCGGGACAGTCACCCCCTGCCCAACCCGTCCACAACCCGTCCCCTGGGGGCTGCGCCCCCAGATCCCCGCCGGACGGGCTGAAAGGTCAAGCCCCGGCCGCGAAAATTCAGCCGCTCCGGCCTTTGAGGAGCGGGGTCCGGGGCGGAGCGCCGTGGCGGGTCGAAGGGCCGCCGCCCCTGGGATGGGACGGGCAGGGGCGGCGGAGGCGGTCGAACCCGACGTCTCGCGGAGCGGCTCACTCTGAGGCACCGTGGAATGACGTGTGGCGCACCGGCCACGGCGGAGCACGCGACAAGGAGAACCCGCATGACCGACCACGTTTACCGGGTCACCGAGATCGTCGGCAGTTCGGGCGAGAGCGTCGACCACGCCATCCGCAACGGCGTCGCCCGCGCCGCCCAGACCCTGCGCAACCTGGACTGGTTCGAGGTGACGCAGGTCCGGGGGCACATCGAGAACGGGCAGATCGCGCACTACCAGGTCGGCCTCAAGGTCGGCTTCCGCCTGGACGACGACACCGACTGACCGCCCGACACCGACCGCCCGACACCGACCGGCCGGCTCCGGCCGGCGCTCAGGTCCGCCCCTCCCGCTCCTGCGCCACCTTCAGCGCGGCGGAATCGGCGGCCCAGCGTGCCCGTACGACCGTGAAGCCCGCCCGCTCCGCGTCCTCGCAGACCAGCTCGTCGTCGTCCACGAGGACGCGGATCTCGCGGGTCCGGGCGAGATTGCGGAGGATCTCGAGCTTGGTGCGGCGGGCGGGCCTGCGGTCGTTGTCGCGGCGCATCCAGATGCGCCCTTCGGGCAACCCGTGCGCGGCGAGCCAGTCGACGGTGTCCCCGCGGCACCGCTCGGGCCGCCCGGTCAGGTACACGACCTCGCACTCCTCCGCGCTCTCCCGCGCCAGCGCGACGCCCTCTGTCAGCTGCGGATCGTGCGGGGCCGCTGCGAAGAACGCGTCCCAGTCGCGCGGCTTGCGCTCCAGGAACCGCTGCCGGTGCGCGGTGTCGGCGAGGGTGTTGTCAAGGTCGAATACGGCGAGGGGCCGGTCGTTGTCGGTCACGGCACCAGCCTAGGCAGCAGATGACTCGTGTCGTCCGTTGGCGCTTCACACAACAAACACAAACTCCGCCAGTAGCTTTAAGTTTCAAACGTTACGCTCGTCATCTCTCCCCCCACACAGCACAGGAGAATTGGCGTGCCTGACGGCGAAATAATCGTGATCGGCGGCGGATACGGGGGCATCCGCCTCGCCAAGCAGCTGGACGAGGTCGCACGGGTCACTCTCGTGGACCGCAAAGAGGTCTTCTTCCACCGCATCGCCGCGCTGCGCGCGGGCGTGCACGAGGAATGGACGACGACGCCCTTCATCCCGTACGACCGGCTGCTGCGCAACGGCCGTGTCGTGGTGGGCAAAGCGATCGACATCGACACCGGTGAGCGGCAGGTGCGGCTCGCCACCGGTGAGCGGCTGCCGTACGACGTGGTGGTGATCGCGACCGGCGCCGACTACCCGGAGCCGGCCCGCTTCCTGGGCACCACCACCGAGGAGGCGGGCAAGACGTTCGCCGCGCACCAGGAGAGCGTGGCCGCCGCCGAGCACGTCCTGATCGTGGGCGGCGGGCTGGGCGGTGTGGAGCTCACCGCCGAGATCCGGCTGGCCCGGCCGGACGCGCGGGTCACCCTCGCGCACGCCGGGCCGGAACTGCTCAGCTCCACCGGCAGCAAGTGGGCCGGGCGGCGGGCCCTGGCCTGGCTGGAGTCGCACGACGTGGAGGTGCGGCTCGACTCGTTCGTCTCCCCCGGGCCCGACTTCGGCACCTACCGGGACGGGCGGGGCAACCTCATCGAGGCCGATCTCTCGTTCTGGGCCAACGGCACCACGCCGAACACGCTCTGGCTGCGGCTGGCCGGGCACGGGGACTGGCTCAACGCGGCCGGGCAGGTCAAGGTCGACCGGATGCTGCGGGTCGACGGTCGGCTCGACGTGTTCGCGGTCGGTGACGTGAACGACGTCAGCGAGCTGAAGGTCTCCCCCGTCGCGTTCGCCCAGGCCGACATCGCCGCCCACAACATCCGTGCCTACCTGGGGAGTTCGGGCAGACACCGCAAGGAGCCGCGCCTGTACCGGCCGATCCGGCGGACGCCGCTGATCGTGCCCCTCGGTCCGGCCGACGGAATCACCCTCCTGCCCGTGCCGGGCGGCGAGACGGCCGTGCTCGGCGCTCGCACCTCCACCCTGGCGAAGGCCAAGACGCTGATGACGCCGTACATACGGAAGCAGCTCGGCTACCCCGCCTGACGAACGGACGAACGGACGAACAGTCGAGCGGACGAGCAGTCGAGCGGCCCAGGCCCGAGCGGCGGGCCAGGGCCGCTCGCGCGTGCCGGCGGGGAACGGAGGGGGAACGGGTCAGCCGGTCCGGACCGAGTCCGCGGGCTCCTGCTCCACGAGATCGTTGGCGTGGGCGAGGAAGTCGTCGACCATCCGGTGGAAGAGTCCCGCGAGCTGCTGGAGTTCCTCGGGCGACCACTCGGACAGCGCCATCTGCATACCGCGGACACCGGCTTCGCGGATGCGGCCTATGGCCTGCTTGCCGACCGCCGTCAGCTCGATGCGCTGGGCGCGGCGGTCGTCCGGGTCGGGTACGCGGGTGACGTAGCCGGTCTTCTGGAGCTGCTGGACCTGGCGGGTGACGTGGGAGGCCTCGACGCCGAGACGGTTGGCCAGCTCCCCCGGGCGCAGCGGCTCGGAGTCGGCGATCTGCCGCAGCAGGGCCACGGCGGCCCGGTCCAGCGGTACGCCGGCCAGGCTCATCAGACGCTCGTGCGCCCGCGCCCGGGTGCTGAGGTAGGTGATGCGAGTGAGGGCTCGCTCGATCTCGATCACTTCCGGGGAGGCGGGGTCGGAGGGTAGCGGTGATGGGGACATGGGATCTACTTTACCATCTTGTTGCCTGACTCAAGTAAGTTCATCGCCCGGGTAACCCCCGCGACCGAACGGAGCCCTCATGTCCCTTCTCGCCCGCCCGGCGGTGGCCGCCTTCGCGGCCAAGGCGATGCAGCGTCTCCTGGTGGTGGCGAGCCGTCGGGCCAGTGGGCCGGGTTCCACGGCCGCATGGCTCGCCCGCCTCCCCGAATACGCCTGCGCCACCCGTGAGTTGACCATCCCCACCTCGTTCGGCCCGGCCCGCGCGGTGCTGTATCTGCCCGCCGACACCGAGGGCGCCCCTCCCCCGCCGGTCCACGTCAACTTCCACGGCGGCGGCTACGTCATGCCGCAGATCGAGCTGGACGACTCCCTGTGCCGGTGCATAGCCGCCGAGGCGGGCGTGGCCGTGCTCAACGTGGACTACGTGGTCGCCCCACAGCACCCGTTCCCCGCGCCACCCCGGCAGGCCTACGACGTCGTCCAGTGGGTCGCCGAGCACGGGGGCGAGCACGGCTGGGACGGCGACCGGCTCTCCGTGGGCGGCCAGAGCGCGGGCGGCGGCCTCGCGGCGGCGGTGGCCCGCCAGGCTCTGGAGGAGGGCGGCCCGACGATCGCCCTCCAGGTCCTGCACTACCCGCCGCTCGACCTCGCCACCGCCGCCCGCGACAAGCGGGCCGCGATCGCCAAGCCGATGCTGCGCCCGTGGATGGCGGACGTCTTCGACAGCGCGTACATCCCGGACCCGAAGCGGCGGGCCGACCGCCTGGCCTCGCCCGCGCACCCCTCGGACACCGCCGACCTCAAGGGCATCGCCCCGGCCTTCGTCGTCACCGCCGAGTACGACCTCCTCAAGGCCGAGGGCGTGGCCTACGCCGACCGGCTCCGCACGGCCGGATCCCTGGTCGGCCACCACGACGTCACCGGCGCCGACCACGGCTACGACAACAAGGACGAGGACAGGGCCCGCGAGGTGTATCCGCTGATCGCGGAGCAGGTGCGGCGGGCGTTCGACAACTTCGACAAGTTCGCCAAGTTCGACAAGGAGGCGTCGTAGGGCGGCCTTTCGCGCATGGCCGCCGTGGGCTGGACCTCCGGCATGGGCCGCTTCGGCGCGCGATCCCGAGAAGTCCTTGTCACCGACCGGCTGAACACGGCGAGGAGGGCCGGCCCGTGGTTCCGGGCCGGCCCACTCGTCATGCGCGGCCAGCGAGAAGAGCGCGACGCAGGCGACCATCAGCTTCTGGCGGCCGATGCGGTCGGCGACCGTGCCGGCGGTCAGGGCGCCGACGAGCATCCCGAAGGTGGCGTAACTGCCCAGGTCGCCGGCCTGGTCCGGAGTGAGTCCGAGGGCCTTCTCCGCGAGCATGTGCGGCAGCACCGAGCCGTAGATGAACATGTCGAGGCCGTCGAAGAGCAAGGCCAGCCGGCACAGGCCGATGACGAGTACGGCCAGCTTGCCGACGCGAGCGGTCGGGGACGGGGAGGACATCTTTGTTTCCCCCTCGGACCAGGAGAACTCGGGGGGTGAGCCAGTAGACAGCCACCCCAAGAGAGTCAACATTTTTGTCAACAATCTTGGCGACAGTTGTGTCCCGTGTGTCCGGCCCGGCACGGAACCGTCAGTCGACCGGCGGTGTGCCGTGCGTGTGGAACGACTCGATGGTCTTCAGACCCCACGCCTGGCCCTTGGCGCGCTCCGCCTGGGTCCAGGTGACGAGCGGCCAGTCGGGGGCGAGGACGAGCCGGGTGAGCGGGTTGCACAGCTCGACACGGTTGCCGCCCGGCTCGTAGACGTACAGGAAGAACGTCTGCTGGATGGCGTGCTTGTGCGGCCCGGTCTCGATGAACACGCCCTGGTCGAGGCAGAGATCGGCGGCCCGCAGGATGTCCTCGCGGGTGTCGGTGGCGAACGCGATGTGGTGCAGACGGCCACGCGAGCCGGTCCAGTCCTCGGTGTAGACGACGTCGTACGACTTGTTAGTGAAGGTCAGCCACTGGGCGGCCACCTTCCCGGTGTCGAGGACGATCTGTTCGGTGGCGCGGGCACCGAGGACCTCGCGGGTGAAGGCGGCGTTGGCCCCGACGTCGGAGGCGAGGAAGTTGACGTGGTCGAGGCGGCGTACGCCGACGCCGTGGCCGGGTTTGGCCTGGGGCTGGTTCTTCAGCCCCGGCCTGAGGTCGGCCGGCGCCTCGTACCACTCGCTCTCCCAGTACAGGGCGACCTCGTGGCCGTCGGGGTCGGTGGTGACGTGGAGCGGGCCGATGCCCGGTTCGTCCTCGACCCAGCGGCCCGCGCGCCCGGTGTTCTCCAGTTCCCTGACCCGGCGCTGCAGGGCCTCCTCGCTGGAGGCCCGCAGGGCGGTACGGCGGATGCCGTTGGTGGAGTGGGCGGTGAGGGTCAGGCTGTGGTGTTCGTAGTCGTCCCAGGTCCGCAGGTAGACCGAGCCGCCGGAGCGGCCGTTCTCGGTCAGGCCCAGGATCTCGGTGAAGAACCAGAGGCTGCGGTCGAGGTCGGGGGTGAGCAGTTCGACATGCCCGAGGTGGGCGATGTCGCCGAGCGGCGGGGTCATCGGTGATTCCTTAGGGGCGGGAGGAGGGGTCGGCGGGCCGGGGGAAGACCGTGCCGTCGAAGATCTTGCGGGCGGTGCGGACCACGGCGGTGCGGCTCGCCGAGGGGCTGCCGTCGGGGCCGTACGTCACCCCGGACTCGATGTCGAGGAAGCCGGTGGGATGCTCGATGCGCAATCGGTCACCCGTGGGCGGGAGTTGGGCTATGCCGTCGCCGACTCCGCCCTTCACGCGCAACCCGGCCGCCACGCTCGCGGCGCCGAGCACGCCGATGGAGGTGTGGCAGCGCACCGGTATGAAAGTGCGGGTGGCGACCGCGCCGCCGTCCTGCGGCGGGGCGAGCAGGCTGATCTTGGGCACGGTGGTGTGCTCGACGTCGCCGAGGCCCATCAGCGGGCCCGCCGCCAGCCTGATCTCGCGCAGCCGGTCGGCGAGCGCGAGATCCTCCTCCAGGTCCTTGGGGGCCTCGTGGCCGGTGACCTTGAGGGCGCCGGCGGGGATCAGGACGGTCGGCATGCCGTTGTCCACGCAGGTGACCTCCGTGCCGGCGACGACGTCACGGGCGTTCCCGGTGGGCAGCAGGGGGCTGCCGCCGCGCGGGAACTCGATCACCACCGGCGCGGCCGTCCCCGGCACCCCGGAGATCTCGGCGTCCCCCGTGACCGCGATCCGGCCGCCGGGGGTGGGGAAGGTGGCGACGGCGAGGTCTCCGGTGTTGAGCATGCGGATCCGTACGGACGTCTCCGGCTCGCCGACGCTCACCAGTCCGCGTTCGACGGCGAACGGGCCGACTCCGGTGAGCAGGTTGCCGCAGTTCTGACGGTCGCTCACCTCCGGTCTGTCGACGCCGACTTGGAGGAACAGGTAGTCGACGTCGGCCTCGGGATCGGCCGACGCGGACACCACGGCCACCTTGCTGGTCAGGGGGTGGGCCCCGCCCAGGCCGTCGATCTGGCGCGGGTCGGGACTGCCCATGACCCGCAGCAGCAGGTCGTCACGGTCGGCCGGCTCGGCGGGCAGGTCCTCGGCGAGGAAGTAGGCGCCCTTGGAGGTGCCGCCGCGCAACAGCATGCAGCGGACCCCCTCGGACCACCCGGTCACGGCCCGGCCTCCTCGACGGCGTACGCCATGTACGGCCTCACGGCCCGACCGCGCCCGTCGGCGGGCACCGCGTACGGCCTCACGAGTCCGCCCCTTCGCCCGCGTACTCCTCGTAGGACCGGTAGGTCACCCCGAGCCGGACGAGGGTCTCGCGCAACCCGTAGCGGTCCAGGCCGAGTTGGCCGTCGAGGAAGGCGGCGCGGGAGGCGGCCTCCTTCTGCTCGCGGGCCTCGGAGGCCTCGGCCGTACGCCGGGCCCGCTCGCGGGGTACGACGACCACGCCGTCGTCGTCGGCGAGGATCACGTCACCGGGGCGGACGATCTGGCCGCCGATGGCCACGGGCACGTTGACGGAGCCGCCGGTGGCCTTGACGGTGCCCTGCGGGCTCACGGCGGCGGCCCAGGCGGGGAAGTCCATCGCGCGGAGTTCGGCGGTGTCGCGGATGCCCGCGTTGATGACCAGGCCGCGCACGCCGCGCCGCCTGAGGGCGGTGGCGAAGAGTTCGCCGAACATCCCGTCGGTGGAGGGCGAGGTGGTGGTGACGACGAGGATGTCGCCCTGGCCGCACTGCTCGACGGCCGCGTGGATCATGAGGTTGTCGCCGGGCCAGGAGAGGACCGTGACGGCGGTGCCGACGATCCGGATGTCCTGCTGGATGGGGCGCAGGTGGGTGCCGAGCAGGCCGGTGCGGCCCATCGCCTCGTGGACGGTGGCGACGCCGTACCCGCCGATCGCCTCGACGTCCTTGGCGTCCGCCTTCGGCGGGTTGGTGACGATCACGCCGCCCATCAGTCCAGCACCCCCGTGACCTGCGGGTAGGGGCGCATGTACGCCTCGGCCATGGTCCTGTGGGCGAGGCCCAGGTTGGGGCCCGCGTTGCGCTTGAGCTGGACGCCGCGGCGTACGGCGAGGTCGGTGTAGTAGTCCCACAGGTGCTGCTGGGCGCCGAGGCACTCCATGGCCTTGCGTTTGGCCTCCCAGACCTCGGTGATGTCGAGGAGGACCTCGGGCTTGAAGCCACACATCTCGGGCTGGTGCGGCTCGAAGAAGAACACCGGCGGGGCGCCGATGATCTCGCCCTCGGAGGGGTAGCCGATGGCCTGGGCGAGCACGCGGGCGTCCAGGGCCATGCGGGCGGCGGCCGGATGATCCCCGTTGTAGGGGTCCTCCAACGGGTGGGTGAGGACGACGTCCGGCTGGGCCGCGCGGTAGACGGCGACCAGCCGGTCGGTGAGTTCGGGGCTGCCGATCAGCGGGTAGTCGCCGGCGTCGAAGAAGACGATGCCGGCGCCGAGGGCGGCCGCGGCCTTCTCGGCCTCCTCCCGGCGGATCGCCTTGATCTCGTCGAGCTTCCGGCCCTCGCGCCAGGCCTTCGCGGACTCGCCGCGCTCACCGAAGGTCAGGCAGGCGATGGTGACTCTCTCTCCGCGCGAGGCCGCCAGGGCGATGGCGCCGCCGGCCCTCCACACGAAGTCCCCGGCGTGCGCGGTGATGACAAGAGTCGATCGTGGTGGGGCGGTGGCGGGCGCCGTGCCGTCGGTCATGTGTCAGATCACTCCCTTTTCGAGGCCCGGTTCGCCTCCGGGGCGCCAGAGCCTGTGCCGGGAGCCCGATCGCGCGCGGCGCGGCTATTCGCGCAGCGCGGTGATCACGCTCATGAGGTGGGCGCGGACGGCCTCTTCGGCCGCCCGCGGGTCCCTCGCCGTGATCGTCTCGATCATGGCCAGGTGTTCACCCAGGGAGTGCTGGGGCCGTCCCGGCCGCAGCGCGAGCTGGAAACGGTGGCGCACCAGCTGGGCGTTGAGCCGCTCCAGCAGCTCCACCGCCACCTGCTGACCGGAGATCTCCCGGATGCGGGTGTGCAGCCGCTGGTTCAGCTCGGAGTACGTCACCGGCTCGCCGTCGGCCACGGCCTTGGTCATCGCCGTGCCGATGTCGGCCAGTTCGGCCAGCTGGTCGTCGGTTGCCAGGGTGGCCGCCTTCGCCGCGCACAGCCCTTCCAGGACCATGCGGCACTCGCTGATGGCGACCGCTTCCTCCACGGTCACCACCCGCACCCGCGAGCCCCGGTTGCGGATCCGCTCGACCAGCCCTTCGGCCTCCAGATCGATCAGTGCCGCACGGATGCTGGCCCGTGTCACACCGAACTGCTCGGCGAGTTCGTTCTCCACCAGCCGCTGAGCCGGTGCCATCTCGCCGTGCAGGATCGCCTGCCGCAGCTTCGCCAGCGCGAGCTGCTTGGCCTGCTCTCCGGTGCCCGGACGGGCTTCCTCCTGCATCGTGCCCTCCCTGAGTGAGTGCCTGTCGAACGTAAATCTAAGCCAACAGGATTGTCAACAATTTTGTTCTCACAGGGTTCGCGCTGTTTAGGCGGTATGCACGACGGCCCGCACCGGCAGGATCACGACCGAGGGGTGCTCCGGACCGTGATGGACACTCTGGTCGGCCGCCCGGCGAGCATGCTCAGCGCGTTCGCCGCGACCACCGCGCCGATCGCCGCCCACTCGACCCACCCGAGGCCCTGCCCGAGCATGATCCAGCCGGCCAGGGCGGCCAGGACCGGGTTGACGCTCATGAAGAGCCCGAAGGCCTGGGCGGGTACGCGCCGCAGAGTGAACACGTCGGCGAGATACGGCACGGCCGAGGCGAGGATCCCGGCGGCGACCGCGTAGCCGACGGCCCCGGCGGTGGGCGGCTGCCGCAGGACCACGACGATGCCGACCGGCAGGAAGGCCAGGGCGGAGAGACCGGCGGCGGCCGCGGAACCCTGCGCGCCGGGGATACGGCGGCCGACCGTGCGGTTGAGGAGGATGTACGACGCCCAGCAGACGGCGGCGAGGAGGCCGAGGCCCATGCCGAGGTAGTCGGCGGAGGGCTGCGGACGCATCAGGGTGACCACGCCGAGGGCGGCGATCAGCGCGCAGCAGGCGTCCACCCGGCGGCGCGAACCGGCCAGGGCGATGGCGAGCGGGCCGAGGAACTCCAGGGTCACCGCGAGCCCCAGGCCGATGCGGTCGATGGCGGTGTACAGCGACAGGTTCATCGTCCCGAACACCAGCGCCAGCAGCACCACCGGCCACCACTGCCGTGTGGTGAAGGACCGCAGCCGGGGCCGGCCGACGGCCACGAGGACGATCGCGGCCACGTACTGCCGTATCGCGACGACCCCGGCCGGCCCGAGCACCGGGAAGGCCAGCGAGCCCAGCGCGGCACCGACCTGGTTGGACGCGCCGCAGCCGAGCATGGTGAGGACACCGGCCGGCCACGCCCCGCCCGACTCGGGAACGGCGGCCGGGGACGGGGAGGGGGACGGGGACGGGGAGGGGGAGGGGGAGGGGGAGGGGGAGGGGGACGCGGGGACCGTACCGGAGGAGGCGGGGGCGGAGGCTGCGTCGGTGTCCATCAGCCGATCGTGCGCCCGGACGACCGTTGCGCAAAATGCATCCGTGTCCCGATCTATACGCTGGAGTCATGGATGACACGGACCCGGCGGTCAGGGATGTGGAACTGCGGCAGCTGCGCTGTCTCGTCGCGATCGTCGAGGAGGGCACCTTCACCGACGCGGCCATCGCGCTCGGCGTCTCCCAGGCGGCCGTGTCCCGCACCTTGGCCTCGCTCGAACGGGCCCTGGGCGTACGGCTGTTGCGGCGGACCTCCCGCGAGGTGACGCCGACGCCGACCGGGCTGCGGGTGGTGTCGCACGCGCGGCGGGTGCTCGGCGAGGTGGACGACCTGGTGCGGGAGGCGACCTCGGGCCATGTGCGGCTGCGGATCGGGTACGCCTGGTCGGCGCTCGGCCGGCACACGCTGACGTTCCAGCGGCGCTGGAGCGCCGCGCATCCGGAGACGGACCTGCAGTTCGTACGGGCCAACTCCCCGACGGCCGGGCTGGCGGAGGGCTCCTGTGACCTCGCCGTGGTCCGGCGGGCGGTGGACGGCCGCCGGTTCGACTCGGCGATCGTGGGGCTGGAGCGGCGGCTGTGCGCGATGGCGAGCGACGATCCACTGGCCCGCCGCCGGTCGGTGCGGCTCGCCGACCTGAGCGGGCACACCCTGCTGGTCGACCGCCGGACCGGCACGACCACCACCGACCTGTGGCCGGCCGACTCCCGTCCGGCGACCGAGAAGACGCACGACGTCGACGAGTGGCTCACCACGATCGCGACGGGCCGCGCCGTCGGGGTGACCGCGGAGTCCACCGCCAACCAGTACCGGCGGCCCGGCGTCGTCTACCGGCCGGTGCGCGACGCCGAGCCGATCGCCGTACGGCTCGCCTGGTGGCGGGACGACCCGCATCCCGCCACCCCGGCCGCCATCGAACTCCTGACGGCGCTCTACCTCTCCGGCTGAGCCCCCGCCCTCGGCGTCAGCCGCAGCACGGTGCCCTCGCCGTTGGCCGACAGGAGGAGGGTCCCGTCCGGGGCGGCGGCGAGGCCCGCGAAGCGACGTGCCATGCCGGGCATGATGTCCGCGAACAGCGCCGGTTCGGTGCGGGGGACGACACCCGGGGGCGGCCCGACCGGCAGGTCCTCCGCGTCGATCCGCCGCTCCCCCGTGGTGAGGGAGACCGCGCGCAGCCTGCGGTGCCCGGTCTCCACCACGAACAGCTCCTCGCCGAGGGCCGCCAGTCCCTGGGGTGCGCCGAGCCCGTCCGCGACGACGGCCGTCCTGCCGTCCGCCTCGATCCGGAGCACCGTCCCGAGCCGTTCCTCGCTGACGTAGAGGCGGCCCTCCGCGTCGAAGGCCACGTCCGTGGGCTGGTCGAGACCTTCGGCGAGCACGGTCACGGTGCCGGCGTCCGACACGGTGCCGGCATCCGAGCCGGGCACCGCGTCGGAGCCGGGCGGCGCGTCGGAGCCGGGCACCGCGTCCGAGCCGGGCACCGCGTCCGAGCCGGGCACCGCGTCCGAGCCGGGCGGCGCGTCCGAGCCGGGCACCGCGTCCGAGCCGGGCGGCGCGTCGGAGTCGGAGGTGTCGCCCACGCCGATGGCCACGACCCGGCCCGCGCCCGTCTCGGCGACCACGAGCGACCCGTCCGGTCCGACCGCGATGCCGATGGGCCGGTTCAGCCCCCGCGCCCGCTCCCGGAGCGCCCCGCTCTCCGGGTGGTAGGTCTGCACCATGCCGAACTGCGAGGTGTAGTGCAGCAGTTCACCGTCGGCGGTGATGCCGTGGGCGAAGGGCAGCAGGAGATGGGTCTTCACACCGCCGGGCCCCGCCTCCGCGGACGTGCCGACCGGCTCGCCCTCGTCGGTGGTCGCCGGGCTCGCCAGCCGGTAGTGGTCGGCGGCGTACACCGTACCGCCGAGGTCGACCGTCACGCCGTAGGGACCGTCGAGGCCGCGGCGCACGATTTCGCGGGTGCGGCCGTCGGGGTGCAGTTCGGTGACGCCGCCGCTGGCGAAGCTGGAGACGAACATGCGGTTCTCGGCGTCGAACGCCGCGTTGTCCAGGCCCTTCAGGCCGCTGGTGACGAGGGTGCGGGTACCGCCGCCGTGCAGGTCGACGCGAGTGACGATGCCCTCGACGCCCCGGGAGAGGACGTGCAGGACACCGCCCTGGTCGAAGCGGACCGCGACCGGCTCGTGCACGTCCTCGGCGACCACCTCGGGTGTCCCGCCGTCCGGCGGGATGCGCCAGACCTGGCCGGTGATCATGTGCGGGTAGTACAGACAACCGTCCGGGCCGCGCTGCATCGCATTGCCGAGGGCCAGGCCCTCGGTGAGCACCACCGGGTCGCCGCCGTCCGGGAACAGCTCCATCAGACGGCCGTTGGGCTTCATCTCGTTGATGAAGAGCCGGTCCCCGATACAGGTGATGCCGTTGGGGTTCGTCACGTCGTCGCAGACGAGGCCGTACTCCCCCGCCGGGCTCCGCCGCCACACCCGGCCCGGCACCAGGTCGGCTATGTACATCGAGCCGTCGGCGCCGAAGGCGAGGTCGTCCGGCGACTGCACCGGGCTGTCCATCGGGACGACGACGTCGACGTCCCCGGTGGCCGTGTCGACGGCGCTGATCTGCCCGGCGAGGAACTGCGCCACGTACAACCGCCCGTCCGGACCGAAGGCGACACCGTTGGAACCCCACAGCGGGTTGGGCGGGTTGAGCCGCCGCGCCTGCCAACGGGCGCTGGTGGTACGGAGATCGCCGGTCCCGTCGTACCGGTTGGGTCGAGTGGTCATGTCCTCTCCCGGGGTACTCATGTCCGCTTCCGCCCTTCTCACTCGGCGCCGACGAGGACGTCGTCCATGCCGCCGTCCGCGCGCCAACGGCGGAGCAGTTCGTGGAAGGCGACCGGTCCGTCGCCGTACGACTCGCTGCGCTCCCTGGGCCGGCCCTCGTTGTTGTAGTAGCCGGGTGTGCACTCCGCCTGGAACCTGTACAGGTCGGCGGCCTTCTCGCGGATGGTGGCGACCCAGGCGGCCTCGGCCTCGGCGGTCGGCTCGACGTACCGGGCGCGGCGCCTGCGGGCCTCGGCGACGACCTCGCCGACGTGGATCGACTGCTGGTCGAGGATGTGGACGTAGTTGACGGCGCTGGCGTTCTGCATGGGGCCGAGCTGGAAGAGGTTGGGGAAGCCGTGGCTGTAGAAGCCGTGGAGGGTCTTCGGGCCGGCCGTCATCCAGGTCTCCAGCAGGCCGACGCCGTCCCGGCCGTACGCCGGGAGGCGGCCGGAGAGCAGCCCCGAGACACCGACCTCGAAGCCGGTGGCGAAGATGACGCAGTCCACCTCGTACTCGACCCCGCCGACCACGACGGCCTTGTCGGTGATCCGCTCCACGCCGTGGGTGTCCGCCGTGTCGACGAGGGTGACGTTGGGCCGGTTGAAGGTCTGCAGGTAGTGGTCGCTGAAGGTGGGCCGCTTGCACATGTAGCGGTACCAGGGCTTCAGCTTCTCGGCGGTCTCCGGGTCCTCGACGATCGTCGCCACGCGGTCGCGCAACTCGTTCATCTTCTGGAAGTCGGCGATCTCGTACGCCCGTTCACGCTCGGCCGCCGGGACGTCCGCGTACGCGTCGGTCGGGATCAGCTTCTCCTGGAGCCGGGCGCTGCTGGTCCAGGCGTCGTTCACCAGGTCCTGCTCGTCCCGGACGCCGGTGACGGTCTTGAGGAAGTTGTCCATGCGCTGCCCCTGCCAGCCGGGGGTGAGCGTCTTCGCCCACTCCGGGTCGGTGGGCCCGTTGCCGCGTACGTCGACCGTCGAGGGGGTGCGCTGGAAGACGTACACATGTGCCGCGTCGGCCCCGAGGTGGGGGACGACCTGGATGGCTGTCGCCCCGGTGCCGATGACGGCCACGCGCTTGTCGGCGAGCCCGGTGAGGCCGCCGTTCGCGTCGCCGCCGGTGTAGTCGTAGTCCCAGCGGCTGGTGTGGAAGGTGTGGCCCTTGAAGGTCTCGATGCCGGGGATGCCGGGGAGCTTCGGCTGGCTGAGCGTGCCGCTGGAGACGACGACATAGCGGGCCCGGACGCGATCGCCGCGGTCGGTGGCGACGACCCACTCCAACTCGGTCTCGTCCCAGCGCAGTTCGGTGGCGACGGTCTGGAAGGCCGCGTCGCGGTAGAGGTCGAAGTGGCGGCCGATGGCTCGGGTGTGCTGCCGGATCTCCTCGCCGGGGGCGTACTTCCACTTCGGGACGTAGCCCAGCTCTTCGAGCAGCGGCAGATAGACGTACGACTCGATGTCGCAGTGGATGCCGGGGTAGCGGTTCCAGTACCAGGTGCCGCCGAAGTCGCCGCCCTTCTCGATCACCCGGATCGACTCGACGCCCGCCTGCCGCAGCCGGGCCGCGGCGAGCAGGCCGCCGAACCCGCCACCGACGACGACCGCCTCGACGCGGTCGTTCAGCGGCTCGCGGGTGAACTCCTGGTCGGCGTAGGGGTCGTCGTCGTAGTACCCGAACTCACCGGCGATCCGCTGGTACTGCGCGCCGCCGTCCGGTCGGATCCGGCGTTCGCGCTCGGCCCGGTACCGGGCACGGAGGGTTTCCGGGTCGAAGCCCAGCTCCTCGGGGTCGAGGGGCGTGGGGCCGGACGGCGTGTGGGGGGTGGACATCGGTGTCCTCTCTGCGGTCCTTGTACGGCTGTTGTGGAGTTGTGCGGTGGTGCGCTCGTGAGCCGTGGTGTCAGGCCGGTCGGTGGCGCCGTATCCAGGCGGCCTGGCCGCCGTCTACGAGCAGGTCCGTGCCGGTGATGTAACGCGCTTCGGGGCCGGTGAGGAATGCCACGGCGTCGGCTATCTCGGTAGGGGTGCCGGTGCGGCCCGCACCGCTCGCCGCCAGCATCCGGAGCATGCGTTCGCCGCTCGGGCCCTCGGCCTCCGCCTTCGACATGGCGGTGGCGATGACGCCCGGGCTGACGCTGTTGATACGGGCCCTGCGCCAGTTCCAGGCGAGCGCTGCCGCCTCGACACGCAGATGGTTGGCCCGCTTGGACACGATGTACGCCGTCGTCGCGCTGTCCCCCACCGCGGCGACCGCACCGATGCCGAGGAGTTCCTCCGCCGGAGCCGTGGCGAGGGCCGCCTCGTCCTCCCGGCTGAGGGAGGCGACATGGCCGGCCATGCTGGCGACGCAGACCATGGCCGTGCCCGGCGCGGCCACGCTCCCGAAGGCGTCGATGACGTGGGCCGTGCCCAGCAGGTTGACCTCCAGGATCGTCTTCGCCGACCCCTGGGCGGCGGAGACACCCGCGGTGTGCGCGACGGCGGCCACCCTGCCCTCACCGGCCGCCTCCTCCGCGAGCTCGTCGACCGACTTCCGGTCGGAGACGTCGGTCAGGACGCCCCGCACCGCGTAGCCCTCGTCGCGCAACGCCTCCACGGCCCGGTCGAGTTGAGCACGCGAGGCGTCGGCGAGGAAGACGGTCAGCCCGCTGCCGAGCCGGCGCGCGATCGCCACGCCCATGCCGCCGGCTCCGGTGACGACGACCACGTCACGGCCTCGGTCAGGCAGCTGTTCCACCATGTTCGGCCTCCTCCGGCACGGTTGATCTCTCGTCGGGTACCGCCTCGTGCCGGCCCGCACCGGACGCGATGGCCTGGCGCCACTGCCGGATCGCCTTGGGCGGCATGCCGACCGCGAGGGCGCCGGTGACCCGGCCGCCGGTGCGGTAGACGGCCACGAAACGGCGTTCGGCCAGGTCCCCGTCGACGACGGACACCTCGTCGTGGCCGCGCAGATAGCCGTAGGCCTGGACCTTCATGTCGTACTGGTCGGACCAGAAGTACGGCACCGGCGCGAACGGCTTGCGGGCCTCGGGGGCGAGCAGGTTGCGGGCGGCCGCCATGCCCTGCTCGGCCGCGTTCGTACGGTGCTCGATGCGCATCGATGTGCCGAACAGCGGGTTGTACCAGCGGGCGACGTCACCGGCCGCGTACACGTTCTTCGCGGCCTCGCAGTACTCGTCGCACAGCACGCCGTCGCCGACGCCCAGGCCGCTGTCCGCCAGCCACTCGGTGTTGGGCAGCGAGCCGATGGCGACCAGTACCTCGTCGGCCTCGATCACCTCGCCGTCGGCGAGCCGCACCCCGTCCTCGGTCACCTCGGTGACGGTGACGCCGGTGCGCAGGTCCACCCCGTGGTCGAGGTGGGCCCGGGACAGCACCGCGCCGACCTCCCCGCCGACCGCGTGCGCCAGCGGCACCGGCGCCGGTTCGAGGAGAGTGACCTTGGCGCCGAGGCGCCAGGCGACGGCGGCGGCCTCCGCGCCGAGGAACCCGGCGCCGACCACGACCAGCCGTGTCCCCGGCGTCAGCCGCTCCCGCAGCGTCAGCGCGTCGCCCAGGGTGCGCAGCACATGCGCGCCCTCACCGGGCAGCCGCCGCGGCCGTACGCCGGTGGCGATGACCAGTCCGTCGTACGGCACCGAAGAGCCGTCGGCGAGCCGTACTTCACGTTCCTTCAGGTCCAAGCCGGTCGCGGCGGCCCCGAGGCGCAGGTCCAGGTCGAGCCCGTCGAGGTGGGCCGGAGCGCGCAGGGTCAGCCGGTCGGTGTCCCACTCCGCCGAGAGGAGCTGCTTGGACAGCGGGGGCCGGTCGTACGGGGCGTGGGGTTCGTCGCCGACGAGGGTGAGCGTGCCGTCGTAGCCCTCGCGGCGCAGCGTCTCGGCCGCCGCCAGTCCGGCGGCCGAGGCACCCACGACCAGGATCCGCCTCACTGGTCCACCAGTCGGATCGCGGCGGCGGGGCAGATCGCGATGGCCTCCTGCACGCCGTCCATGAGGTCGTCGGCGGGGTGCTCCTCCAGCAGGATCGCGACGCCGTCGTCGTCCCGCTGGTCGAACACCTCGGGGGAGGCCATCACACACTGGCCGGAGGCCACGCACTTGGGTTCGTCGAGTTCCACACGCATGGGTTGCTCCTCGGATCTTGGTACTCGTGGGGGTGAGAAGGTGGGCTTGGGGGGCTCACCAGGCGACGGGCAGGCATTTCACGCCGTACGTCGTCCCCGTGTGGTTGAACGCCAGCTGCTCGATCGGGGCGGCCGGGCGGAGGGTGGGGATGCGGCGGTAGAGGGTGCCGTAGACGACCTGCAGTTCGAGGCGGGCCAGGTTCTGGCCGAGGCACTGGTGGGGGCCGTAGCCGAACGCGTTGTGCTGGCGGGCGGGGCGGCTCAGGTCCAGGCGCCCGGCCTCGGGGAAGGCCTTCGGGTCCCAGTTGGCCGTCTGGAGGTCGAAGAGGAGGCCGTCGCCCTTGCGGATGACCTGGCCGCCGATCTCGATGTCGTCCTTGGCGACCCGCCGCAGACCCGAGTGGACGATGGAGAGGTAACGCAGCAGCTCGTCGACGGCGCCCGCGACGACCTTCGGGTCCTCGGTGTCCCGCAGCACGGCCAGCTGGTCCGGGTGCTCGAACAGGGCGAGCGTGCCGAGGCTGATCATCGTGGCGGTGGTCTCGTGCCCGGCGATCAGCATGGCCACGCCCATGCTGACGGCCTCCTGGTGGGTCATCTCCCCGGCCTTGACCCGCGTGCCCATCTCCGACAGCACGTCGTCGCCCGGCTGTTCGAGCTTCGCCCGGAACAGGGTGTCCAGATAGCCGCCGAGGGCACGGCTGGACTCCTGCGCCTCCTCCGCGGTGAGGGAGTTGTCGAGGACGCGGTTGCTGTTCTCCTGGAAGAAGTGGTGATCCTTGTACGGCACGCCGAGCAGTTCGGCGATGACGAGCGAGGGCACCGGCAGGGCCAGCGCGGTGAGCAGGTCGGCCGGGTTGGGGCCGGCCAGCATGTCGTCGATCAGGTCGTCGACGATCTTCTGCACGGCCGGGCGCATCGCCTCGATCCGCTTCACCAGGAACGGCGCGTTGACCGAGCGGCGCAGCCGGGTGTGCTCCGGCGCGTCCGTGTTGGTGATGAGCTTCGGGGTGTGAGGGGCGATGGCCGCCCGGTGGGCGTTGACATGGGGGAAGTCCGGCTCGTGGTCGTCGTTGCTGACGCGCGGGTCGGTGAGCAGGCTCCGCTGGTCGGCGTGCCGGGTGATCAGCCACGGGGTGCTGCCGTTCCAGATCCGCACCTTGGTGATCGGCTGGTCGCCGCGCAGCTCCGCCGCGGCCGGGGGAGGCGCGAGTGGGCAGCCCGTCGCCCTGGACATCGGGTACTCGGGGACCTGCCCGCTCGTGTCGGACGCGGCGTCGGTCAGTGTGTCGGCCATGGTCTCTCCTCGGTGGTGGGGGCTCCGGGTGGGGTGGAGCGCCGGGGGATGCTTCGAGGCCTCGATGAGCACATGCAAACAGAGCGGTCTGACGACTCCCGGCCAGTTACCTGACAAGAACCTGACGTGACCCAGATCACACCCCGGGCCTCGATGGCGGATCGCGCGGAACGACCGTTCGACCTCAACCAGCTTGCAACGACGATCAGTTGACGCACACAGAAATGTCCACGCCGAGCCGTGGAAAACGGAGAGGGGCAGCGCCAGAGCGTTCTCGCGCCGCCCTTCCGGGGACCTCGCGGAGCGTCACGCGCTCCGACGTACTAGGGATACATTTGCTTCTCAGAGAATCCGCGAAGGCTTCATCATTCGGCGCCCGTGACCGACGGCTCCAGCCGACGCGGCGGGTCCGTGGGACTCATTCCCGGCCACCCGACCCGCCGAGCCAGTAGCCGAAGCCCCGGCGGGTGTGGATCAGTGGCGGGCCCTCGCGGTCCACCTTGCGGCGGAGCCGGGAGACGAGCTGCTCGATGGCGTTGTCGCCGTGGAAGTCGCCCCACACATAGCGGCCGATCTGCTCCTTCGACAGCACCTTGTGCGCGTTGACCAGGAGGTAGCGCAGCAGCCGGTACTCCGCCGGGGTGAGGTTCAACGCCCGTCCCCCACGCAGCGCCTGACAGGCGGGATCGTCCAGGATCAGGTCGTAGTACGACAGTTCGTTGTCGCGCCGGACGGGTTTTCGGCCACGCAGCAGCATCTGGGCCCGGGCCAGGACCTCGGCGATACGGAAGGGCTTGGTGACGTAGTCCTGTTCCCCCAGGCCTAGTTCGGGCAGGAGCTTGCCGAGTGAGTCGTACTGCGTCAGGAACAGCACCGGCGGGCGGTGGGCGACGGGGCGGCGCTCCCGCCCGAGGCCCTCGAGGTCCGGCAGCGCCAGATCGAGCACCACCAGGTCGAACCGCTGCTCGGTGAGCCGCGCCACCGCTTCCGCGCCCGACTCCGCCGTATGGATCCGGTAGCCCGCCAACTCCAGCGTTGTGGACAGCAGTTCGCCGATGTCCGGGTCGTCGACCACGATCAGGAGGTGCTCGCCCGCGCCCCGGGGGAGCGACGGTTTCTCGCCGGCACTGCCGTACATGGTTAAGGCCATTCGTGTTGGGCTCTTTCCTTGCGGGGTGCCGCCGGCGGTTGGCCCGGTTCCAGTGCGTGGCCGGGGGCTTCGGGGGTGGTCGGCGCCTGTCGTGGGGTGCTGCGTCGTGGGCGGGGTTCTGTGCGCTGTGGTTGCTCGCGCAGTTCCCCGCGCCCCTTTGGGGCGCGGCGGGCGGGGCGGGGG
>NZ_JBHVDX010000179.1:0-22155 GCF_042802555.1 Streptomyces sp. NPDC057474
GTCCCCGTCGGAGGGGGACGCCGCCTTCGTCGTACCTGATCGTCGCCCGTACGCGTACCGCTGTCGCGCGGGGACTCTCTAGCTGAAGGAGTCGCCGCAGGCGCAGGAGCCCGTCGCGTTCGGGTTGTCGATGGTGAAGCCCTGCTTCTCGATGGTGTCGACGAAGTCGATGGTGGCGCCGCCCAGGTACGGGGCGCTCATGCGGTCGGTGATGACCTTCACACCGTCGAAGTCCTTCACGACGTCACCGTCGAGCGAGCGCTCGTCGAAGAAGAGCTGGTAGCGCAGGCCGGAGCAGCCGCCGGGCTGAACGGCGACGCGCAGCGCCAGGTCGTCACGGCCTTCCTGGTCGAGCAGGGTCCTGACCTTGGTCGCGGCGGCGTCGGTCACGATGATGCCGTCGGTGACGGTGCCGGTCTCGTCCGATACGGACATCTACATCTCTCCCGGGTTGTACGGAGACTGCTTGCCGACGAGTCCAACCGCCGGAGTCCCGGATTCATTCCGGGCCGCGCGGATTTACCTCGCGTCTCTCTTCATGCTCGCACATGGCCCGTGACACGGGCACCGGGTCGCCCGGGCTGTGGACAAAACCCCACGCGACGTACACGGGCCGAGCCGTCCGGTGCGGCCGCCGGGATTCATGTCACATCGACGCTATGGGCATCGTCAACGTGACGTGAAGCGGTTATGATAGATAGCGTCAATTCGACGAAAAGGATAGCCCGAATGTCCCGCCGACCCTCCCCGGGCGGCGAGCCGCAGAACAGAAAGGGTGCGTGCCGTGACCACCGCCCAGACCCAGGAGCTCGACGTACAGCCGACGCCCCTCGCCCTGCTGCTGCTCGGCCGCGAGGCCGACCCGAGGAGCGAGCGCGGTGTCGAGTGTCCGGGTGACCTCCCCTCCCCGTCCGACCCCGACCTGGTGGAGCGCGCCCGCGCGGCCAAGGAGAAGCTCGGGGACAAGGTCTTCGTGCTCGGCCACCACTACCAGCGCGACGAGGTCATCCAGTTCGCGGACGTCACGGGTGACTCCTTCAAACTGGCCCGGGACGCGGCGGCGCGGCCCGAGGCCGAGTACATCGTGTTCTGCGGTGTGCACTTCATGGCCGAATCGGCGGACATCCTCACCGGCGACGAACAGAAGGTCGTCCTGCCGGACCTGGCCGCCGGGTGTTCCATGGCCGACATGGCCACCGCCGAGCAGGTCGCCGAGTGCTGGGACGTGCTGACCGAGGCGGGCATAGCCGAGCAGGTCGTGCCCGTCTCGTACATGAACTCCTCCGCCGACATCAAGGCCTTCACCGGCAAGCACGGCGGCACGATCTGCACCTCGTCGAACGCGAAACGCGCCCTGGACTGGGCCTTCGAGCAGGGTGAGAAGGTCCTGTTCCTGCCGGACCAGCACCTGGGGCGCAACACCGCCGTGCGGGACATGGGGATGTCGCTCGACGACTGCGTCCTTTACAACCCGCACAAGCCGAACGGTGGTCTCACGGTCGAGCAGCTGCGGGCCGCGAAGATGATCCTGTGGCGGGGGCACTGCTCGGTGCACGGGCGCTTCAGCGTGCAGTCCGTGAACGACGTACGGGAGCGGATCCCGGGCGTGAACGTGCTCGTCCACCCCGAGTGCAAGCACGAGGTCGTGGCGGCGGCGGACTACGTCGGGTCGACCGAGTACATCATCAAGGCCCTTGAGGCCGCGCCGGCCGGTTCCAAGTGGGCCATCGGCACCGAGCTGAACCTCGTACGACGCCTGGCGAACCGTTTCGCGCCCGAGGGCAAGGAGATCGTCTTCCTCGACCGCACGGTCTGCTTCTGCTCCACCATGAACCGCATCGACCTCCCCCACCTCGTCTGGACCCTGGAGTCCCTCGCCGAGGGCACCCTCGTCAACCGCATCGAGGTCGACAAGGAGACGGAGGCGTTCGCGAAGCTGGCGCTGGAGCGGATGCTCGCGCTGCCGTAGGGGGCGCCTGGGAGCTCGGGGGTGCGGGTTGTTCGGCGGGTGCGGGCCGGTGGGGGCCGGTCGCGCAGTTCCCCGCGCCCCTGAAAGATCCGGCCCTGCGGGCCGATGAAAAAGCCGGGGCGCGGCCCCGGCTTTTTCATCCGCGTCAGACCTTCGCCGGCTCCGGCGATCCCGCGCCCGATTCCGACTTCGTCGGTTCGGACGCGGGGCCGGCCCGCTTCAGGGCCTTCTTCTTCGCACGGCGCTCCTTGCGGATCTCGATCATCGTGTAGAGGGTCGGGACCAGGAGGAGGGTCAGCAGCGTCGATGTGATCAGGCCGCCGATGACCACCACGGCGAGCGGCTGGGCGATGAAGCCCCCCTCGCCCGTGACGCCGAGAGCCATCGGGAGCAGGGCGAAGATGGTCGCCAGCGCCGTCATCAGGATGGGCCGCAGACGGTGGCGGCCGCCCTCGATGACCGCCTCCACCGTGCTGTAGCCCTGGCGGCGGTACTGGTTGATCAGGTCGATCAGCACGATCGCGTTCGTCACCACGATGCCGATCAGCATCAGCATGCCGATCATCGCGGGGACACCCATGGGCGTGCCGGTGATGATCAGCAGGCCGATCGCGCCGGTGGCGGCGAACGGGATCGAGACCAGCAGGATCAGCGGCTGGATCAGGGACCGGAAGGTCGCGACCAGCAGCATGAAGACGATCGCGATCGCCGCGAGCATCGCGAGGCCGAGGGAGGCGAAGGCCTCGTCCTGGTCCTGGGATACGCCGCCGATGTCGGCGGTGGCGCCCTCGGGAAGCTTCAGGGCGTTCAGCTCGGCGGTGAGGTCGGTGCTGACCGCGCCGGTGTTGTCGCCCTTGGGCTTCGCCGTGATCGTCGCGGCCCGCTGGCCGTCGATGCGGGTCATGGAGACCGGGCCGTCCACCAGCTCGACGTCCGCGATGTCGCCCAGCTTCACCGCGCCCAGCGGCAGGTCCCGCAGCTCCTGCATCGTCTCGGCGGGGTTCGCCGACTTGATGACGACGTCCCGCTCGGTGTCGTCGAGGATGGCCCGGCCGCTGGTCGTGCCGCGGACGGCCTGGGAGACGGCCGCGCCGAGGGTCTGGTCGTCGAAGGCGGCCGCGGCCGCCTTGTCGGTGGCCCTGACCGTGATGCGGGGCACGCTCTGCGAGAGGTCGCTCGTGACGTCCGAGACGTTGTCCATGCTCGAGACCGCGTCGTGGACCTGCTCGGCGGCCTTGCGCAGGATCTCGGCGTCGGCGGCCTTCACGACCACGCTCAGGTCCTGACTGCCGAAGGCGTCGCCGACCGCGACGGTCGTCGTACCGGTCCCGGAGAGCCCGGCCAGGCCCTTCTCGATCGTGTCCTGGACGTCCGCGGCGGGGGCCGAGTCGTCCAGCATGACGCTGTACGAGGCCTGGTTGGAGTCGGTGCCACCACCGAACGCGGCCAGGAAGCCGGAGGAGCCGATGGTGACCTGGTAGTCCTTGACGCCCTTGGTGTCGGCGAGCAGCTTCTCGACCTTCCTGGTCTGCTCGTCGGTCGCCGCGAGGCTCGTGCCGGGCTTCAACTCCTGCTTGAGGCTGAGGACTTCCTGGTCGCCCGGGTCGAAGAAGTTCGTCTTCAGCAGCGGGGCCATGCCGAACGTGCCGATCAGGACGACGGCCGCGATGGCCACACTGGTCAGCCGACGGCGCGTGGCGAAGCGCAGGACGGGGACGTAGAAGCGCTGGAGGCGGCTCTTCGCCTCCTTCTCCTCCGCCTTCCGGCGTGCTTCCTCGGCGTCGTCGGGCGTGCCCTTCGGGGCGCGCAGGAACCAGTACGACAGCACCGGGACCACGGTCAGCGAGACCACGAGGGAGGCCAGGAGGGCCGCGGTCACGGTCAGGGAGAAGCTGCCGAACAGCTCGCCGACCATGCCGCCGGTGAGGCCGATCGGGAGGAAGACCGCGACCGTCGTCAGGGTGGACGAGGTGACCGCTCCGGCGACCTCGCGGACCGCCTTGAGGATCGCCTCCTCGCGCTCCTCGCCGTAGCCGAGGTGACGCTTGATGTTCTCCAGGACGACGATGGAGTCGTCGACGACCCGGCCGATGGCGATGGTCAGCGCGCCGAGCGTCAGCATGTTGAGGGAGAGGTCGCGGGTCCACAGGACGATCAGCGCCAGGACCACCGACAGCGGGATGGACACCGCGGTGACGAGGGTCGAGCGGATCGACGCCAGGAAGACCAGGATGACCAGGACCGCGAAGACCAGGCCGAGGGCGCCCTCGGTGGTCAGGCCGTCGATGGACTTGGACACCGCCGGGCCCTGGTCGCTGACCACGGTGACGGTGGCGCCGGAGCCCAGGTCCCGGCGCATGTCCGCCAGTTCGTCCTCGACGGCCTCGGAGATGGCGACCGCGCTGCCGCCCCGGTCCATGGTGACCATGACCGCGAGGCTCGGCTCACCGTTCGTGCGGGTGATGGAGACGGCCTTGGCCTGCTCCTCCTTGACGGCGGCGACGTCGGCGAGGCGTACGGGCTTCTTCGCGCCCTCGCCGCGCACCATCAGGTCCTCGATCTGCTCCAGCGAGGTGTAGCCGCCGCCGACCTGGACGGTGCGGTTGGCGCCGTCCTCGTCGAAGGAGCCCGCGGGGACAGTGACGCCGCCGGCCTGGAGGGCCTGGGACAGGGCCATCGTGGTCAGGCCCGCCTTCGCCAGCTTCGCGTCGTCGGGGGTGACGGTGACCTGGAGGTCCCGTACGCCGTCGACGGTGACCTGGCCGACGCCGTCGATGCCCTCGAGCGTCGGAACGACGGTCCGGTCGAGCTGGTCCGCGAGAGCCTGCTGATCCTGGTCGGAGGAGACGGCGAGGACGACGGTCGGCATGTCGTCCGTCGAGCCCGCGATCACCTGCGGGTCCACGTCGTCCGGCAGCTGCGCCCGGACCCGGTTGACGGCCTGCTGGACATCGGCGACGAGCTGGTCGGTGCCGGGTCCGTAGTCGAAGGACGCCATGATCAGGGCGTTGCCCTCGCTGGCGGTGGAGGTGACGCCCGTGATGCCGTCGACGCCTTCGAGGCTGTCCTCGATGGGCTCGACGACCTGCTTCTCGACGACGTCCGGGGAGGCGCCCTGGTAGGGCGCGAGCACGGACACCATGGGCAGTTCGATGGTGGGCAGCAGCTGCTGCTTGAGCTGGGGTATCGCGATCGCCCCGAAGACGAGCGCGATGATCGACATCAGACCGACGAGGGCCCGTTGTGCGAGGCTGAACCGAGACAGCCAGGACATGGGTCAGGGTCTCTCTTCTGTGGCGTGAGCGGAGGACGAACGCCCGTGTGCCACATGCGGCATGGGTGCCTCATGTGTCGCCTGTGTGACGCAGATGTGAGCGCTCACCTCATACCCTGGGCCATGGGGGACCCCTGTTCCCTCGCTCCCCAGGGCCATTTCCTTATGCCGCGCATACTCCGGGTGGAGTAGTCCCGGGCGGCTCTCAGTCCACCCTTGGGCGTACCAGCCCCGATTCGTACGCGAAGACCACCAGTTGGGCCCGGTCGCGGGCGCCGAGCTTCGCCATGGCCCGGTTGACGTGTGTCTTCACCGTCAGCGGACTGACCTCAAGACGCTCGGCGATCTCGTCGTTGGAGAGCCCGCCGGCGACCTGTACGAGCACCTCGCGCTCGCGGCTGGTCAGCGTGGAGAGCCGCGCCGAGCGGGCGGCGGCCCCGCCTTCGCCGTCGGCCGAGTCGTCCGGCTGGGCGAGGAAACGGGCGATCAGGCCCTTGGTCGCGGTGGGCGACAGCAGCGCCTCGCCGCCGGCGGCGACTCTGATCGCGTTCAGCAGTTCGTCCGGCTCGGAGCCCTTGCCCAGGAAGCCGGAGGCGCCGGCGCGCAATGACTGCACGACGTAGTCGTCGACCTCGAAGGTGGTGAGAATGACGACCCGGACATGGGCGAGCGTCGGATCGGCGCTGATCAGGCGGGTGGCGGCCAGCCCGTCCGTGCCCGGCATCCGGATGTCCATCAGCACGACGTCCGCCCGCTCCTCCTTCGCGAGCCGCACCGCCTGCGCCCCGTCCGACGCCTCCCCCACGACCTCCATGTCCGGCTCCGAGTCGACGAGCACCCGGAACGCACTGCGCAGCAGAGCCTGATCGTCGGCGAGCAGGACACGGATCGTCATACGGGGTCCCCCGGGGCGCTGGTCACGGTCGTTCGGTCCGCCGGCCGCGGCACGGCCGTACGACGGCTCGCCGGTGTGGCGCGACGGTCCGGCTTCACGGTCGTACGGCTTCTTCGGTGGCGGTCGTTCGGGTCTTGAGCGGCAGGATCGCATGCACGCGGAAGCCGCCGCCGTAGCGGGGGCCGGTGGTGAGGGCGCCGCCGAGCGCTGCGACGCGTTCGCGCATGCCGAGGAGGCCGTGGCCGCCGCCGTGGCCCGCCTCGCCGTCGTCGCCGTCCTTCCCGTCGGGTCCGGTGCCGTTGTCGAGGACGGTGATCTCCATGTTCGGGCCGACGCGTACGACGCTGACCTCGGCCTTCGCTCCCTGGCCCGCATGCTTCTGCACATTGGTGAGGGCTTCCTGGATGACGCGGTACGCGGCGAGGTCGACGGCGGCCGGGAGGGTCACCCCCTGGTCGGTGCGGGCCACCTCGACCGCGAGGCCGGCGCTGTGGAAGGTGCCGACGAGTTCGTCGAGCCGGACCAGGCCGGGCGCGGGTTCGGTCGGGGCCTCGGGGTCGCCGGACTGGCGGAGCAGACCGACCGTGGCGCGGAGTTCGCCCAGCGCGGAGCGGCTGGCCTCGCGGACGTGGGCGAGGGCCTCCTTGGCCTGGTCGGGCCTCTTGTCCATGACGTGCGCGGCGACTCCGGCCTGCACGTTGACGAGGGCGATGTGGTGGGCGACGACGTCGTGCAGGTCACGGGCGATGCGGAGGCGCTCCTCGGCGACCCGGCGGCGGGCCTCCTCCTCGCGGGTGCGCTCCGCCCGTTCGGCGCGCTCTCTTATGGCGTGCACGAAAGCGCGGCGGCTGCGTACGGCGTCGCCCGCCGTGGCGGCCATGCCGGTCCAGGCGAAGATGCCGAGGTTCTCCTGGTCGTACCAGGGGAGGGGGCCGGCGAGCATGGCCGTACCGGTCAGCACGGTCATCGTGAGCAGGCCGACGCGCCAGGTGGTGGGGCGGTCGGTGGTGGAGGCGACCGTGTACAGGGCGACGACGGCGGACATCGCGACGGGGGCGCGGGGGTCACCGGTCACCAGTTCGGCGAGGGTGAGGGCGGAGGTCGCGGCCAGCACGGCCATGGGGGCGCGGCGGCGGGCGACCAGGACGGCGGCGGCCGACACCATGAGCGCGATGCTGAGGGCGGCGGGGGTGCGGGCGCCCCACTTGTCACCGTGATCGGCGTGGGGGTCGACGAAGGCGCCCCCCACCATCGCGACGAGGACGCCGAGGGCGAGGGCTGCGTCCAGCGCGGTGGGGTGCGCCGTCAGCCAGGTCCTGGCGCGCCGGAAGGTGCTCACGGGGATTCACCGTACGGGGTTGTCGCAGGTGGGGAAACGGGTGGTAGCTGTACCGGAGCCGAGGAGCGGGTGGGTCGTGCTTCGGCTCCGGGTGGACGGGGGCCGGTCGCGCAGTTCCCCGCGCCCCTGCAGGACATGGCCCTTCGGGCCTGTCCAGCGGTCCTCACCCCGGGATCAGGCCGTCGTCGCTCAGCATCTCTTTGACCTCCTCCAGCGTCGCGTCCGGCGCGGGGAGGATCAGTTCCGACGGCTCCAGGGAGTCGTCGGGCAGGGGCGTGCCCAGTTCTCGGACCTTGTCCAGGAGGGCGTGGAGGGTGTGGCGGAAGCCTGGGCCGTCGCCGACCTCCATTTCCGCCAGGAGTACGTCGTCCAGCTTGTTCAACTCGGTGAAGTGGACGTCGTCCAGCCTCACCTGCCCCTCCCCCATGATCCGTACGATCATGTCGCCCTCCTCAGGCGTGGGACCCGATGTGCGTACCCGATGGCACGTGTCTACCGCTCCGCTGCCGCTCTACTGCTTGTCGAAGCGCGGGGTGTCCTGCTGCTGGGACTGCTGCTGCGGGGCCGACTGGCCCGTGCCGCCCTCGAGGGCCTGCTGCTGCGCGGACGGGCCGCCCGCCAGCTCCGCCTTCATGCGCTGGAGCTCCAGCTCGACGTCCGTACCGCCGGAGAGGCGGTCCAGCTCGGTCTGGATGTCGTCCTTGTGCAGGCCGGAGGAGTCGTCGAGGGCACCGGAGGCGAGCAGCTCGTCGATGGCGCCGGCGCGGGCCTGGAGCTGCGCCGTCTTGTCCTCGGCGCGCTGTATGGCGAGGCCGACGTCGCCCATCTCCTCGGAGATGCCGGAGAACGCCTCGCCGATACGGGTCTGGGCCTGGGCGGCGGTGTACGTGGCCTTGATCGTCTCCTTCTTCGTACGGAAGGCGTCGACCTTGGCCTGCAGGCGCTGCGCGGCGAGGGTGAGCTTCTCCTCCTCGCCCTGGAGGGTGGAGTGCTGCGTCTCCAGGTCCGTCACCTGCTGCTGGAGCGCGGCACGGCGCGAGAGCGCCTCGCGGGCCAGGTCCTCGCGGCCGAGCGCGAGCGCCTTGCGGCCCTGGTCCTCCAGCTTCGAGGACTGGGACTGGAGCTGGTTGAGCTGGAGCTCCAGGCGCTTGCGGGACGTGGCCACGTCGGCCACGCCGCGGCGCACCTTCTGGAGCAGCTCCAGCTGCTTCTGGTACGAGTAATCGAGGGTCTCGCGCGGGTCCTCGGCCCGGTCAAGGGCCTTGTTCGCCTTCGCGCGGAAGATCATCCCCATACGCTTCATGACACCGCTCATGGGCTTCGCGCGCCCCCTTCTGACGGACTCCAGCTCACAGGTCTGCGACAGAACCCACAGTACGGGCCCTGCATCTATTACCGCACTGTTCGGGGACGGATGCGCTCATCCCCAAGGACGACTGTGTACGGCACCGCTCCGGCGTAGGGAGTAGGTGTCTCCCGGGGTTACGTACGGGCCGATCCCCGGAATACCTCAGACCCCCTACGGACGAACCGTCACCGCGCTCCCCCTTTTCCGGGTTCCCGGGTTTCCCCGTCCACTTTCGCCCCACCTCTGTCTCCAGTACGGACGCCGGGTGTTGCCGGATCGTTCCCCAGTCGGCTGGGGTCCATGCCCCGGCACCCCGTACCCTTGGGTTTTGTGTTCCGTAGCCGCGACAAGAGCGAGAAGGAATCGGCCGCCGACAAGGCGGCGGTGACCGACTCCCAGCAGACCCGTCACCCCCAGGCCCCCAAGGGGCGGCCCACTCCCAAGCGGAGTGCGGCCCAAGGCCAGCGTCGAAGCGTCGCCAACACGCCGACGACGCGCAAGGAGGCCGCCAAGCGCTCCCGCGACGAGCGTCGCTCCGCCATGGAGAAGCAGCGTCAGGCGCTGGCCACCGGCGACGAGCGCTATCTGCCCGCGCGGGACAAGGGTCCGGTGCGCAAGTTCGCCCGTGACTTCGTGGACTCGCGGTTCCACATCGCGGAGTTCTTCCTGCCGCTGGCCGTGATCATCCTCGTGCTGAGCATGGTGCAGGTGGCTTCACTGCAGAACATCGCGCTGCTGCTGTGGCTCTTCGTGATCGTTCTGATCGTGGTCGACTCGATCAGCCTCGGGTTCCGTCTGAAGAAGCAGCTGGCCGCGCGCTTCCCCGACGCGAACAAGAAGGGCGCCGTGGCCTACGCCCTGATGCGCACGCTCCAGATGCGTCGCCTCCGGCTGCCGAAGCCGCAGGTCAAGCGCGGAGAGCGGCCCTGAGCACGACCGCTTTCTCCGGAGGTGCCGCTCAGGCCTGGCTGAACCGGCTGGGCACACTGCGTGAGGTCGTACGACAGGAGCTGGTCTCCCGGCAGGTCGACGAGCAGATAGCCGGACGCTTCCCGGTCGGGCAGCGGCTCCGGGTGCTCGACGTGGGCATGGGGCAGGGCACGCAGGCGCTGCGGCTGGCCCGGGCCGGGCACGCGGTGACCGGGATCGAACGGGACGCGAAGCTGATCGCCGTGGCCCGGGAGGCGCTCGCCGCCGAGCCCGAGGGCATCCGGGGCCGGGTGCGGATCGTCGAGGGCGACGGCCGGGACACGGGTGTGCACTTCCTGCCGGGCAGTTTCGACGTGGTGCTCTGTCATGGGGTCCTGATGTACGTCGAGGAGCCGGACGCGCTGTTGGCGGGGCTGGCGCGGATGCTGGCGCCCGGCGGGCTGCTGTCGCTGCTCGTACGGAACGGCGACGCGCTCGCGATGCGGGCGGGGCTGGCCGGGGACTGGGCGGGGGCGCTGGCCGCCTTCGACACCACCGCGTACCGGAATCGGCTCGGGCTGGACGTGCGGGCGGATCGGCTGAGGACGTTGACCGACGCACTCGCGGGGATCGGGGCGCCGTTGCACGCGTGGTACGGGGTGCGGGTGTTCACGGATCTGGCCGCGGATGACGCGGGGGTTCCTGGTGAGGGGGATCTGGACGCGTTGCTCGCGGCGGAGGAGCGGGCGGGGCGGACGGATCCCTATCGGCGGGTGGCGGCGTTGCTGCACCTGTGCGGTGTGCGGGGCTGAGTTTTTCTCGCCCCCGCCGGGCCCTACCCGTCCCTCCCCCACTCTCGGCTTCGCTCGAGCGGGAGGTGCCCCCATCCAGGGGCTGCGCGCCCCTTCGACCCCCGTCCCAGACTCGGGGCTCCGCCCCGGATCCCGTTCGCGCAGTTCCCCGCGCCCCTGAAGAAGAACAACAGGGGCGCGGGAGGGTGCGGCTACGCGTCCTGGGCGTGCAGGCTCATCGGCCCGTAGATCTCCGTCGTGTCCTCGAAGAGGCGGACCTGGTCGGCGCCGCCTTCCAGGAGCGCCTTCCACTGTTCTCCGATCCACGACTCGGCGTCTCCCTGGGTCGTGAACTCCTCGGGCTGGACCGCGGGCTGGACCTCCGCCCCGTCGGCCTTCTCGAACCGCCACGTCCATGCCGCCATGTGAGCCTCCGTAAGTACCGGCCCGGCACCGCACACGGCACCGAGCAAGATCCGGTTCCCCCTGAGCCTAGTCGGACGCGCAAGACCTGCGGGTGTTCATCGGGACACGCGAAAATCGGGGGCGTGGAACTGACTTTGCTCGGCACCGGCGCCCCCGCGGGACTCCCCCGCCCCGACTGTCCGTGTGCGGCGTGTGCGACCGCGCTCGGTGATGAAGCGCGCGGGGCGACCGCGCTGCTCGTGGACGGCACACTCTTGCTCGACCTCACTCCGGGCGCCGCCCTCGCGGCCGCGCGCGCCGGGCGCTCGCTGACCGGCGTACTGCAGGTGCTGCTGTCGCATCCGCACGACGGACCCGCCGTGGAGGTGCCGGCCGGGCTGCCGCAGCCGGGGCGGGTGCCGGACGGGCGGGAGCTGGCGCTGCTGACCGGGCACCGGGTGCGGGCGCAGGCGCTGGACGCGCCGGGGACGGGGTACGCGGTGACCGGGCCGGGCGGGCAACGGCTGCTGTATCTGCCGCCGGGGGGCGCGCCCGCCGGGGTGGAGGAGCAGTCGTCGGAGCCGTACGACATGGTGCTCGGCGATGTGCTCGGACGGCCCGACGCGCTGGCGCGACTGCGTGCGGCGGGAGCCGTCGGGCCGACGACCGATGTCATCGCCGTGCACATCGACCACGACGTGCCACCGGACGGCGAGTTGCCGCGCCGGCTCGCGGCGGCGGGCGCGCGCGCCGTGCCGGACGGGACGACGCTGGCGGTGGGCGCCTTCGAGGACGTGCCCGATGTGCCGCGCCGCACGCTGGTGCTCGGCGGGGCGCGCTCCGGGAAGTCGGTGGAGGCCGAGCGGCGGCTGGAGGCGTTCCCTGGCGTGCTGTACGTGGCGACCGGCGGGATGCGGAACGGCGACGGGGAGTGGGCCGCCAGGGTCTCCGTCCACCGGGAGCGGCGGCCCGGCTCCTGGCGCACGGTCGAGACCTGCGACCTCGTCCCGCTGCTGAAGGACCACAACGGTGCGCCGCTGCTCGTCGACTGTCTCTCGCTGTGGCTGACGGACGCGATGGACTCGGTGGGGGCGTGGGACGACGCGGAGTGGGCCGGCGGCGGGGAGCGCGCGCTCCGGGCGCGTGTCACCGAACTGACCGACGCCGTACGGCACACACGCCGCACGGTGGTCGCCGTCTCCAACGAGGTGGGCTCCGGCATCGTCCCCGCCACCGCCTCCGGCCGCCGCTACCGCGACGAACTCGGACGGCTCAACGCGGCCTTCGCGGCGGAGTGCGAGCACGTGTTGTTGGTGGTGGCGGGGCAGGCCTTGTCCCTACGGGGTTGAGGCCGAAGGGTCGGGCGAAGACGGCGGAGGGGTCTCGGACGGAGTTGAAGGGCCGACCACCGGGGCCCAGGGCACCGCGGGGGCGGCTGGTTGCGTCGTGCGGCGCGCGAGGATGCGGTGGGCGCGGGGCGGGAGAGGAGTGCAGGGGCGGGTGGCGAGGACCTCGTAGCCCAGGGACCGCAGTTCGGTGAGCAGGTTGCGCAGGGGCATGAGGTGGAGGGGGCGCGGGCGGTCCTGCGGCTTCCAGTAACGCCGGTTCCTGCTGGGCAGCGTGCCGAACGGGCGGGCCGGATCCGGGACTTCGAGGAGGAGGTGGCCGCCGGCGCGCAGGACGGTGTGGGCGGCGCGGAGTTCCTCGCGGGGGTCGGCGGTGTGTTCGAGGTGGTGGAACATGCTGACCACGTCGTAGCGGGCGCGCAGCCGCGCGGTGATCTCCGGGTCGGTGAGCAGGCCCTGATGCGCCTCCTCCACCCGCCCGGCCTCCCACGCCCGCTCGACACGCGAGGTCGCATCGAGGCCGTCGAATGAGGTGTACGGGTGGATGTCGCGCGCGGCCTCCGGGAAGTGGCCGTGGCCGGTGCCGACGTCGAGCCAGCTCTCCGGTTCGGGGTACGGCAGCAGCGCGCGGGCGGCGCCCCGGTGGTGCCGGCGGCGCCGACGTCCGGCGAGGTTCGAGCGGATGCCGTCCTCGACCGGGTGCTGGTGATGCCGGAGCAGCAGCCCGTCCGCCGTGGGCCGGGGGTTCTGGAAGGCGTGCGAGCAGTCCCGGCACTCGTCCACCACGAACGTGCCCGGCGTGCGCCGCCGCCCCTCCGGCGCACGCACCCGCGTACGCAACTGCCGCGAGCCGCACCAGGGGCAGTCGTCCCGGCGCGGTTCGTGGAAGGGGTCGACCCCCAACGCGGGTTGGCCGGGCTCCGGCCGCGGGGTGGGGGGCATGGCGGCTCCTGGGGACGACGGGATCGAGTACGTGACAGTGACGACGACGTACGGACATTCGCCCCAAAAAGGTACGTACGCGAGCGGCATCCCGGGTGCAATGACGTGCCGGTGGCGCGGTGAGGCGTTCGTACGTCGCGGGGTCACGGTGTGGCGCGGTCGTGTTCGATCGCTGCCGGTACTGTTCGGCGAATGAGCTCGCTTAATCTCGACGACTTCACCGATCTGATCGAGCGCCCCGACGGCGGGGTGCGGCGCGACGCCGAGGCGCGGCGGGAGAGGCAGATCGTGCCGCCCGGGGCGCTGGGCCGCCTCGACGACCTGGGTGAGTGGCTGGCGGCGGCGCAGTCGGCCGTGCCGGTGCGGCCGATCGACCGGGCCCGTGTGGTGCTGTTCGCGGGCGACCACGGGATCGCCGAACTCGGCGTCTCCGCGCGGGCCGCGGGCACCGCGGACCAGTTGGTGCGGGCCGTCCTCGACGGCAGCGGCCCGGTGGCGGTGCTGGCCCGGCAGCTCGACGTACCCGTACGCGTGGTGGACCTCGCGCTCGACTGCGACCCGGACGCGCTGCCCGCGGAGGTCGTACGGCACCGGGTGCGGCGCGGGTCCGGGCGTATCGACGTCGAGGACGCGCTGACGGCGGAGGAGGCGGAGGCCGCGTTCCGGGTGGGTGTCGCCCTCGCGGACGAGGAGGCGGACTCCGGGACCGACCTCGTCGTCCTCGGCGATGTGAGCGTCGGCGGGACCACGGCGGCGGCCGTCCTCGTCGCCGGGCTGTGCGGGACCGACGCGTCCGTCGTCACCGGGCGGGGCGGCCGGGCGATCGACGATCTGGCGTGGATGCGGAAGTGCGCGGCCGTACGGGACGCCCTGCGGCGGGCCCGGCCGGTGCTCGGGGACCAGTTGCAGTTGCTCGCGACCGTGGGCGGGGCGGATCTCGCGGCCATGACCGGGTTCCTGCTGCAGAGTGCGGTGCGGAAGATGCCGGTGATTCTGGACGGTGTGGTGTCGGCGGCGTGTGCGCTGGTCGCCCAGCGGGTCGCCTTCCGGGCGCCGGACTGGTGGCTGGCGGGGCAGCGCAGTGGGGAGCCGGCCCAGGCCAAGGCACTGGACCGCATGGCCATCGAGCCGCTGCTCGACCACGGGGTGAAGGTCGGGGAAGGGGCGGGGGCGCTGCTGGCGCTGCCGCTGGTGCGGGCCGCGGCGGTACTGGCCGCCGAGCTGCCGGAGCGGGAGCCGGCGGAACCCGAGAACGCCGAGGAGGACAAGGCCGAGGAGAAGAACCTCGCCGAGGAGTACGACGCGACCTAGGAGACGTGCGGGTACGTCGTGCGGGTGCGCGCGTGGGCATCGCGCTCGGTCCGGACGTCTTCGTCGTGGGGCTGCCGTGTGGGACGCGCGCGTCGTGGACATTGGGCCTTCGGCGGCCGTGCTCGGGCTCGCCGTGTTCGCGGGGTGGCGCTACCGGGCGTACGTGACGGCGGGCGCGGTCGTCGTGGCGATGGTCGTCGAGGTGCTGGTGAAGGAGAACCTCGCGGGCAAGGAACATCTGGCGGCGATCGCGGCGGTGCCGGTGGTGTGCGGGGTCGTGGCCGTACGTCAGCGGCGCTCCGGCGGCTCGGCGGGACCGGACGGGTCGGCGGGGAGCGAGGGACGGGCCGCCGACTCCAGCTCGGGTGCCATGTCCGGGGTGCCGCCGATCCAGTCCTGAAGGCGGCGGCTGGGGCCCGTCCAGCGGCGGTCGTGGCGGTAGGCGCGCTTCCAGGAGCGGGCGCGGGCGCGCGGGCGTCGGCGGTAGAAGCGGCGGGCCCAGGCGGAGGTGGGGCGGGCCAGGCGGATCGCGCCGATGACGGCGATGAACGGGATGACCACCCCGAAGATCGCCGTCCGGGCCTTGCCCTTGGCGAGGGCGATCAGGGCGATGAGGAAGTTCGCCCCCATGCTGATCATGACGGCTCCGCGGTCCTGGAGCTCCTCGTCGTCGAGGTCGTTGACGCCGAAGGGGAGGAAGCCGACCAGCATCAGGCCCACCAGGGCGGCCGTCAGCACGACCACCTCGACGCTCTGGCGGCCCGCCTCGCTCCAGTACACGTCGTCGAGGTGCAGAATCAGCGCGAACTCGTCCAGCACCAGGCCCACGCCCATGCCGAACAGCACGGCGGAGATCAGCGCGCCGAAGCCGTGCCCGTCGCCGGCCACCGAGCCGAAGCCGCCGATGACGGTGAGGACGACGCCGGGGACGACGTGGTGGATGTGCACGCCACCACTGCCGCTGATGTTGCGGAACGGGCCCCTGCCCGCGCGGATGAGGCGGGTGATGACCCGGGTGATCACGAACGTCAGTACGAACGCGGTGAGCGCGAGAAGCAGGGGCAGTTTGCCCGGCTCGATGATGTTCCGCTCCCACCAGTGACCCATATGCGAACTTTATCCACCACTGCCCCTGGGCGCCGCCGAGCCCGCCGACGCCGCCGGGTAGCCTGCGCCGGTGTCCACGACCCCCGAGCCCCCGGCCGATGAGCCCGTCCCCCCGGCGTCCGGGCCCACGCTCTCCGACGGCCTGCGTTTCGCCTTCGGCACCCTGACCGTGCTGCCGGTGACCGTGCACCGCTGGGACCGCGAGGCCGCGCGCGTCGGCATGCTGTGCGCGCCCGCCGCCGGGCTGGTCGTCGGCCTGGGCACGGCCGCGCTCGGCGGTCTCCTCCTGCTCCTGGGCGCGGGTCCGCTGCTCGCCGCCGTGGCCTCCGTCGCCGTACCGGCCGTGCTCACGCGTGGCCTGCACCTGGACGGGCTCGCCGACACCGCCGACGGGCTCGGCAGCGGCAAGCCCGCCGAGGACGCCCTGCGGATCATGAAGCAGTCGGACATCGGGCCGTTCGGGGTCATCACCCTCGTCCTCGTCCTGCTGGCCCAGGTCGCCGCGCTCACCGAGGCGTACGGCGAGTCCTGGACGCTGGGCGCGCTCGCGACGGCCGTCTCGGCGACCACCGCACGGCTGGCCCTGACCCTGGCCGCGCGCGCGGGCGTACCCGCCGCCCGGCCGGAGGGGCTGGGGGCGGCGGTGGCAGGGGTGGTGCCGGTACGAGGTGCACTGCTCGTGGCTGTCCTGGTCGGTTGCGCGGCGGCGGGCGCGGGGGCCCTCTTCGGGCCGTACGACATCGGCCGTACGGTGCTCGCGGTCGTCCTCGCCTGTGGTGCCGCCGAACTCCTCCTCCGCCATTGCGTACGGCGGTTCGGCGGGGTGAGCGGCGATGTGTTCGGCGGGCTGGCGGAGACCGCGGCGACGGCGGCGCTGGTGGTGTTCACCCTCGGATGAGCCCTCTGCCGCTCCCCGGAGGCATCAGCAGGCCTTCCGCCACACCCCCAGCTCCCACTTCTTCAGCAGCGAGCTGAGTTCCAGACGCCGGGCCTCGGGGCAGAAGTCGCCCGTTTCCATCTGGTACTCGACGTGGAAGACGGCCTTGCCGGCCTCGATGAACGGGGTCAGGGCATCGCACTCCTCGTACTGGGCGCACTGCTCGTTGACGGCGAAGTCGAAGTCGTCGACGAGTTCCGGGATCTGGTCGAGGTCGTTCTTCAGGCCGGCCGCGAGGCCCCGTTCGTGGGCGAGGCGGGCGATCAGGCGGTTGTAGCGGAGCTGGTCGGCGGCCTTCAGGGGGAAGCCGGTCCTGTTGCGGTAGCCGTCCATGTTGTCGGGTTCGACCGCGTCGAAGCCCTTCTCCGCGCACATGTCGATCCGGGCGGCCATCAGGGGTTCGAGGACGTCGACTTCGCGGATGTCGAGCCAGCGCTCGCCCTCCCAGCCGTTGCCCTCCCCCAGGACCGACTCCGGGAACTCGTCGGCGTCCGGGCGCCAGTCCTCCCAGGCGCCGGTCGACAGATAGCAGATGACCTTGCGGCCGTCGTCGTGCAACTCGGCGACCGTGTCCGCGGAGTGGTCGAAGCCGTCGATGTCGTACACGGGGACGTCGACGGAGGTGTCCAGGCGCCCGCTGAGCTGCCACTGCCACTCCGTGCCGGGCTCCGGCTGCCAGCGGGCGCCCTCGCCCGTCCCGCGTCCGGTGCCCGGCTTGTCGTCGGGAGCGGTTGTGCACCCCGCGACCAGCAGGAGCAGGGACAGGGACAGCAGGGCGCTGCGGGCGAGGACGCGGGTCATCGGGTGGGCTCCAGGGCGTACGGCAAGCGGGGCGACGTACCCCGGGGTTGACTTCCTCCCCCGCCTGAAGGCGGGGGATTCCAGCGGTCGCCCGCTGGGGTTCCTGCTTCACCGACGACAGCCCCGTCCGGGAGGACTCCCGTTGAGGTCTCACACCGTCTCCACAGGCTGTCACGGCCGGCCCGGCCGCGAGAATGTTCCTCGCCGCGTTCACGTCGCGGTCGTGTGCCATGCCACAGTCGCACGTCCACTCGCGGACGTTCAGCGGCAGCTTCGCCCGGACCGTGCCGCAGGACCCGCACAGCTTGGAGCCGGGGAACCAGCGGTCGATCACGACGAGTTCGCGCCCGTACCAGGCGCATTTGTATTCCGGCATCGTCCGCAGGTCGCGCCAGGCCGCATCCGAGAGGGACGAACGCCCGCAGAGGTGATCGGAATCGGCTGCCGACGCTACGCGCGCTGACCGTCGGCGCTACGCGCGAAGACCATGGACCCGCGACACGGACTCGGCGATAAGGGATCCCCCTATGCCGAAGACATGGGGATCTCCCTGCACGTCCGCAGCGGAAAGTCGGGGAGGCTGGTCGCAGCGGACGCCGGGCGGACGGCGAGAGCGCAACCGGCCCCACGCCCCAGGTCCGATGGGCCGAACAAGGGCCTAGGCTCGTTCTCGGCACGTCGACCCATCCGTTCGGCCACCGAAACTCAATCGGAAGCGAGATTTCACCACCGTGACTGCTCTCACTCTCAGCACCGCCGCAGCGTCGGGCCTCCGTGCCGACGCGATCGTGGTCGGTGTCGCGAAGGGCCCTGCATCTTCGCCTGGGGGCCTGGTCGTAGCGCCGGGCGCCGAGGCCGTGGACAAGGCCTACGACGGCAAGCTGGCCGGCCTCCTGGAGACCCTCGGCGCCTCGGGCGCCGAGGGCGAGGTGACGAAGCTGCCCGCGCCGTCCGGCTTCAAGGCGCCGCTCGTGGTGGCGGTGGGCCTCGGCGCGGTGCCCGAGAAGGACGGCTCGTTCGACGCGGAGGCGCTGCGCCGCGCGGCCGGTGCCGCGGCCCGTGCCCTGTCCGGTACGAAGAAGGCCGCGTTCGCGCTGCCCGTCGTGGACGCCGAGGCCGTGGGCGCCGTCGCCGAGGGCGCGCTGCTCGGCGCGTACTCCTTCGACGTCTACAAGGAGACCGCGCCCTCGAAGAACGCCCCGAAGGCGAAGAACGGCAAGGCGCCGCTCGCCGAGGTCGCCCTGCTCGGCGCGAAGCCCCGGGACAAGGCCCACAAGGCGGCCGCCGAGCGCGCGATCGCGGTGACCGAGGAGCTGAACCGCGCCCGCGACCTCATCAACACCCCGCCGAACGACCTCGACCCGGAGGCCTTCGCCGCCGTCGCGCAGACCGCGGCCAAGGAGCACGGCATCAAGGTGACCGTGCTCGACGAGAAGGCGCTCGCCAAGGGCGGCTACGGCGGCATCCTCGGCGTCGGCGCGGGCTCCGCGGCCACGCCCCGCCTGGTGCAGCTGTCGTACACCAGCTCCAAGGCGAAGAAGCACCTGGCGTTCGTCGGCAAGGGCATCACGTACGACTCGGGCGGTATCTCGCTCAAGCCGGCCGGGCACAACGAGACGATGAAGTGCGACATGAGCGGTGCGGCCGCCGTGTTCGCCGCCGTCGTCGCCGCCGCGCGCCTCGGGCTCGAGGTCAACATCACCGGCTGGCTCGCCCTCGCCGAGAACATGCCGTCCGGCTCCGCCACCCGCCCGGGTGACGTGCTGCGCATGTACAGCGGCAAGACGGTGGAGGTGCTGAACACCGACGCGGAGGGCCGGCTCGTGCTGGCCGACGCGCTCGCCAAGGCGTCCGAGGACAAGCCGGACGCGATCGTCGACGTGGCGACGCTGACCGGGGCGATGATGCTGGCGCTGGGCAACCGGACGTTCGGGATCATGGCGAACGACGACGCGTTCCGCACGGCGGTGCACGAGGCCGCGGAGGAGTCGGGTGAGCCGGCGTGGCCCATGCCGCTGCCGGACCACCTGCGCAAGGGGATGGACTCCCCGACCGCCGACATCGCGAACATGGGTGAGCGGTACGGCGGTGGGCTCGTCGCCGGGCTGTTCCTGAAGGAGTTCGTGGGCGAGGGGATCACCTGGGCGCACCTGGACATCGCGGGGCCGGCCTTCAACGAGGGGGGTCCCTTCGGGTACACGCCGAAGGGTGGGACCGGGACGGCGGTTCGGACCCTGGTGCGGCTGGCCGAGCGGGCCGCCTCCGGCGACCTGGGGTGATGGTCGCCCCATAGCTCGACATCGAGGGACGCGGGCGACTGCGGGCCGGCCGTGGCTGGTCGCGCAGTTCCCCGCGCCCCTCTGGGGCGCGGGCGTGCCGCCCCGTCACATGTGAGCGTGTGGTGTCTCACACCCCGGCCCGGCGTCTCGTTCCCCCTCGACAAGTGCGAAGATGGGGCTCGGCAGGACAGGGCCCCCACCACAGGGCCGAAGAAGAGCGGCCGGACACCAGCCGCCGCGCGGTCATGGACGACCGGCGTACGGCGTACATGCATGGAGGACGTGACGTGGCGAACGACGCCAGCACCGTTTTCGACCTAGTGATCCTCGGCGGTGGTAGCGGTGGTTACGCCGCGGCCCTGCGCGGGGCTCAGCTGGGCCTGGACGTCGCCCTGATCGAGAAGGACAAGGTCGGCGGCACCTGCCTGCACCGGGGATGCATTCCCACGAAGGCCCTGCTGCACGCGGGCGAGATCGCCGACCAGGCCCGCGAGAGCGAGCAGTTCGGTGTGAAGGCCACCTTCGAGGGCATCGACGTCCCCGCCGTGCACAAGTACAAGGACGGCGTGATCTCCGGCCTGTACAAGGGTCTGCAGGGACTCATCGCCTCCCGCAAGGTCACCTACATCGAGGGTGAGGGCCGTCTGTCCTCCCCGACCTCCGTCGACGTCAACGGCCAGCGCGTCCAGGGCCGTCACGTCCTGCTGGCGACCGGCTCCGTGCCGAAGTCGCTGCCGGGCCTGGAGATCGACGGCAACCGCATCATCTCCTCGGACCACGCCCTCGTCCTGGACCGTGTGCCGAAGTCGGCGATCGTCCTCGGCGGCGGTGTCATCGGCGTCGAGTTCGCCTCCGCCTGGAAGTCCTTCGGCACCGACATCACGATCATCGAGGGCCTGAAGCACCTGGCCCCGCTCGAGGACGAGAACTCCTCCAAGCTTCTTGAGCGCGCCTTCCGCAAGCGCGGCATCAAGTTCAACCTGGGCACCTTCTTCTCGAAGGCCGAGTACACCCAGGACGGTGTCAAGGTCACCCTCGCCGACGGCAAGGAGTTCGAGGCCGAGTTGCTGCTGGTGGCCGTCGGCCGCGGGCCCGTCTCCGCCGGTCTCGGCTACGAGGAGCAGGGCGTCGCCATGGACCGCGGCTACGTCCTCGTCGACGAGTACATGCGCACCAACGTTCCGACCATCTCCGCCGTCGGTGACCTGGTCCCGACGCTCCAGCTCGCGCACGTCGGCTTCGCCGAGGGCATCCTGGTGGCGGAGCGTCTGGCCGGCCTCAAGGCCGTGCCGATCGACTACGACGGTGTCCCCCGGGTGACGTACTGCCACCCCGAGGTCGCCTCCGTGGGCATCACCGAGGCCAAGGCCAAGGAGATCTACGGCGCGGACAAGGTCGTCGCTCTGAAGTACAACCTCGCGGGCAACGGCAAGAGCAAGATCCTCCAGACCGCGGGCGAGATCAAGCTCGTCCAGGTCAAGGACGGCGCCGTGGTCGGCGTCCACATGGTCGGCGACCGCATGGGCGAGCAGGTCGGCGAAGCCCAGCTGATCTACAACTGGGAAGCGCTCCCCGCCGAGGTCGCCCAGCTCATCCACGCCCACCCGACGCAGAGCGAGGCGCTCGGCGAGGCCCACCTGGCCCTCGCGGGCAAGCCGCTGCACTCGCACGACTGACCCCTCGGTCGACGAAGCGACGATCCAGACTTCCGCAATCGTTAAGGAGCAACAGAAACCATGGCGGTTTCCGTAACCCTTCCGGCGCTCGGCGAGAGCGTCACCGAGGGCACTGTCACCCGCTGGCTGAAGGCCGAGGGTGAGCGCGTAGAGGCCGACGAGCCGCTGCTCGAGGTGTCGACCGACAAGGTCGACACCGAGATCCCCTCCCCCGCCGCGGGCATCCTGGCGTCCATCAAGGTCGCCGAGGACGAGACGGTCGAGGTCGGCGCCGAGCTGGCCCTGATCGACGACGGCACGGGCGCGCCCGCCGCCGCCCCCACCCCGGCCGCCGAGGAGGCTCCGGCTCCGGCCCCCGAGCCCGCCGCGGCCGCGCCCTCCACCGAGCAGGCCGCCCCCGCGCCGGCCCCGACCGCCGAGGCCGCTGCCGGCGCCGGCTCGGCCGAGGGCACCGACGTGGTCCTCCCGGCGCTCGGCGAGTCCGTCACCGAGGGCACCGTCACCCGCTGGCTCAAGGAGGTCGGCGACTCCGTCGAGGCCGACGAGCCGCTGCTCGAGGTCTCCACGGACAAGGTCGACACCGAGATCCCGGCGCCCACCTCCGGTGTGCTCCTGGAGATCACGGTCGCCGAGGACGAGACCGCCGAGGTCGGTGCCAAGCTGGCCGTCATCGGCGCCCCGGGTGCCGCTCCGGCGGCTGCCCCGGCTCCGGCCGCCCCGGCTCCGGCGCCCGCCGCCGCTGCCCCGGCCCCGGCTGCTCCCGCGCCCGCTCCGGCCGCCCCCGCGGCTCCGGCTCCGGCCCCCGCGCCGGTCGCCCCCGCCGCTC
>NZ_JBHVDX010000180.1:0-21890 GCF_042802555.1 Streptomyces sp. NPDC057474
GTTATGGGGTTCTCGATCGCCCTGATTGTCTTCAGCCTGCTGATGATGCTGCTGGTGCTGATGCACAAGGGCAAGGGCGGCGGCCTCTCCGACATGTTCGGTGGCGGTATGCAGTCCTCCGTCGGCGGCTCCTCGGTCGCCGAGCGCAACCTCGACCGGATCACCGTCGTGGTCGGTCTGCTGTGGTTCGCGTGCATTGTCGTACTCGGCATCCTGATGAAGGTCAACAACTGACCGTCGGGCCGACACCGGCGAAACAACGCGTCACGGACGCACCAATCCGCACGTAAAGCCCCATGCTGGGTACGCGACTTCGAGCGCGGCCTATCATGGGGCTTGCGTCTGTGGGCGGGATGTAACTCCAATCACTGGACGCGCGTTGGGCCTTACGTAGACTGAGGCGCTCGCAGCGAAGCGAAACGCCGACTCGCTTCGCCGCACCATCACGCAGGGAGTTACGACCGTGGCAAGTGGCAACGCGATCCGAGGAAGCCGGGTCGGGGCGGGGCCGATGGGCGAAGCCGAGCGCGGCGAGTCCGCACCCCGGCTGCGCATCTCCTTCTGGTGCTCCAACAAACACGAGACCCAGCCGAGCTTCGCCAGCGACGCACAGGTCCCCGACACCTGGGACTGCCCGCGCTGCGGCTTCCCGGCCGGACAGGACCGGGACAACCCCCCGGACCCACCGCGCACCGAGCCCTACAAGACGCACCTCGCCTATGTGCGGGAGCGGCGCAGCGACGCGGACGGCGAGGCGATCCTCGCCGAGGCGCTCGCCAAACTGCGGGGCGAGATCTAGGAGTTGACACCGGCCGGGCACCGAGGGTGCCTGGCCGGAGGTGTTTGGGGCGAATGGCTCACGCCTCCCGCGACTCCCGTGTCCTCCCCCTGGTCAGGCTGATTGTCAGTGGGTCCCTCTACGGTTTGTGCATCGACGAATCGTGAGCGTGAGGGGGACACGTGACGGGGGCTGAGCAAGGGGCGGTGGCTCCGTACCGCGGAGCGTTCTTACGGCTGTGGACCGCGGCCGTGCTCTCCAGCTTCGGGGACGCGCTGCGTACGGCCGCGCTGCCCCTGCTCGCGGTGACGTTGACGGACGAGCCGCTTCTCGTCGCCTCGGTCGCGGCCTGCGGTTATGTGCCGTGGCTCGTCTTCGGGCTGTTCGGCGGGGCCGTCGCCGACCGGGTGGATCAGCGGCGGGCCATGTGGATGGTGGACGTGGCGCGGGGTCTGCTGGTGGCGGGCTTCGCGGTGGCCGTCGCCCTCGACCACGCCTCGATCGCCCTGCTGATCGCCCTGGCCTTCGCTCTGACCACACTCCAGACACTCTTCGACAACGCGGCCACGGCCCTGCTGCCCGCCCTGGTGAGCCGTGACGCCCTGGGCAGCGCCAACGCCCGGTTGCTGACCGGCCAACGGATCGCGGGCGGGCTGGTGGCCGCGCCGCTCGTCCCGCTGCTGCTGGCCGCCGGAGCCGCCGTCCCCTTCGCGGCGGACGCCCTGACGTATCTGGTCGCCGCCGCCCTCGTGGCCTCGCTCGGCACCGCCCCGCCCGAGCGGGAGCCCCGTCCCGCGGGCGGCACCCTGCGCGCGGAGATCGCCGCCGGGCTGCGGACGCTGTGGCGGGACAGGGCCCTGCGTGGGTTGTGCGCCGCCACCGCGCTGTGCAACGTCGGCATGGGCGCCCTCATCGCCACCCTGGTGCTGCTGGTGACCGGCCGGCTGGACGCGGGCAACGCCGGGTTCGCGGTGGCCATGACCGCGTACACGGTCGGCAGCCTCGCCGGGGGAGCGGTGAACGGACGGCTGGTGGCCCGGATCGGGCGGGTGCGTGCCGTGCTGCTGGCCGGTGGGACGCAGATCGGGGCGCTGATCGCGATGGGCTCGGTCCGCAGCCTGGCGGCGCTCGCGGTGAGTCTCGCCGTCTTCGGGGCCATGGGGATGGTGTGGAACGTCAACACCACGACCCTGATGCAGCAGCGCGCCCCCGCCGGCATGCTCGGCCGTGTCGGCTCCGCCTTCCGGACGCTCGGGGTGGCCGGAGCGCCGCCGGGTGCGCTGCTGGGTGGGGTCGTCGCCACGGTCTGGGGGCCGAACACGCCGGCGCTGCTCGCCGCCGTTTTCTTCGTCCTGTCCGTCGCCGCGCTGATACCGGCGCTCAAGTCGGACGTATCAGTTGTTGAGCCGGACGACCATGGGACGACAGCTCGTGTTCCGTCCTGATCAATTAGGTTGGAACGGCAGCGGGGCAAGGTACGCAGGCAGGACCAGGTAGGAAAGAAGGCTGAAGTCCGAGATGAACGCAGAAAGCCGTACCAGGCTCAACCAGACGCCCGAGTGGACCGCGCTGGCCGAGCACCGGGAGCAGCAGGGTGACGTCCAGCTGCGCGAGCTGTTCGCGGCCGACCCGGGGCGTGGCGCCGGGTACACGCTGGAGGTCGGCGATCTGCACGTCGACTACTCCAAGCATCTGGTCACCGACGAGACGCTGCGGTTGCTGCGCGAGCTGGCCGCCGCGACCGACGTGTTCGGGCTGCGGGACGCCATGTTCCGCGGCGAGAAGATCAACACCACCGAGGACCGCGCCGTCCTGCACACCGCGCTGCGCGCCCCGCGCGACGCGGTGATCGCGGTCGACGGCGAGAACGTGGTGCCGGGTGTGCACGCCGTTCTCGACAGGATGGGCGGCTTCGCCGAGCGCATCCGCTCCGGCGAGTGGACCGGGCACACCGGCCGACGCATCAAGAACATCGTCAACATCGGCATCGGAGGCTCCGACCTGGGCCCGGCGATGGCGTACGAGGTGCTGCGCTCCTACACCGACCGCGATCTGACCGTCCGCTTCGTGTCGAACGTGGACGGGGCCGACCTGCACGAGGCGGTACGGGACCTGGACGCGGCCGAGACGCTCTTCATCATCGCCTCGAAGACGTTCACCACGATCGAGACGATCACCAACGCCACCTCCGCGCGCGACTGGCTGCTCACCGAGCTCAAGGCCGGCTCCGATGCCGTCGCCAAGCACTTCGTGGCGCTGTCGACGAACGCCGAGAAGGTGTCGGACTTCGGCATCGACACGGTCAACATGTTCGAGTTCTGGGACTGGGTCGGCGGGCGGTACTCGTACGACTCGGCGATCGGGCTGTCGCTGATGATCGCGATCGGTCCGGACCGCTTCCGGGAGATGCTCGACGGGTTCCGGATCGTCGACGAGCACTTCCGCACGGCGCCCGCCGAGTCCAATGTGCCGCTGCTGCTGGGCCTGTTGGGGATCTGGTACGGCAACTTCCATGACGCGCAGTCGCACGCGGTGCTGCCGTACAGCCACTACCTGTCCAAGTTCACCGCCTACCTGCAGCAGTTGGACATGGAGTCCAACGGCAAGTACGTGGGCCGGGACGGGGTGCCGGTGGAGTGGCAGACCGGGCCGGTGGTGTGGGGCACGCCGGGGACGAACGGGCAGCACGCGTACTACCAGTTGATCCACCAGGGCACGAAGCTGATCCCGGCGGACTTCATCGGTTTCGCCGAGCCGGTCGCCGAGCTCAGCGCCACGCTCAAGGCCCAGCACGACCTCCTCATGGCCAACTTCTTCGCCCAGACCCAGGCGCTGGCCTTCGGCAAGTCGCCGGACGAGGTGCGGGCGGAGGGGGCGCCGGAGGAACTGGTGCCGCACAAGACGTTCAAGGGGAACCACCCGACGACCACGATCCTGGCGAAGGAGCTGACCCCGTCGGTCCTCGGCCAGCTGATCGCGCTGTACGAGCACAAGGTGTTCGTCCAGGGCGCCGTCTGGAACATCGACTCCTTCGACCAGTGGGGCGTCGAGCTGGGCAAGGTCCTCGCCAAGCGCGTCGAGCCGGCGCTGACGGAGGGAGCCGAGGTCCCGGGCCTCGACGAGTCCACGAAGGCGCTGGTCGCCAAGTACCGGGCGCTGCGCGGACGGCGGTAGCCGTACAAGGCGGGGAAGCGGGCGGCCGCGCGACGTCCACTTCCCCACCCGGTCTCGGTGCCCGGGCTGCCCAGGGGCTCGCCGGATCTCCGTAATGGCGGCACCTTGGCTCTCGCCGGACCTCAGTGCCCCAGCCCGGCGCCCCCGTCGACCGGGATCACGGCGCCGCGTACGTAACCGGCGCCGGCCAGGAAGGCCACCGCCTCGGCGACCTCCTCGGGGGTGCCCAGGCGCCCGGCGGGGGTGGTCCGCAGCAGTTCGCGCCGCTGTTCCGGCGTGAGGGCGCGGCTCATGTCGGTCTCGGTGAGGCCGGGGGCGACGACGTTGCAGGTGATGTCGCGGGGGCCGAGTTCCTGGGTCAGGGAGCGGGCGAAGCCGACGAGGCCGGCCTTCGCCGCCGCGTAGTTGGTCTGGCCGGGGGCGCCGCGCAGGGCGGCCGTGGAGGAGACCAGGACGATACGGCCGTGGCCCGCGCGGAGCATGCCGCGCACCGCGCGCTGGGCGACGCGGAAGGCCCCGGTGAGGTTGGTGTCGATGACGGAGGCGAAGTCCGCCTCGGTCATCCGCACCAGCAGCCGGTCCTGGGCGGCACCGGCGTTGGCGACCAGGACGGTGACCGGCCCGTGGGCCGACTCGGCCGCCTTGAAGGCCTGGTCGACCTGACCGCTGTCCGTCACATCGCACCGTACGGCGCGGAATCCCTCGGAGGCAGGGGGCTCGGCGCCTCGGTAGGTCACTGTGACCCGGTCCCCGGCCGCCGCGAAACGGCGGGCGATGGCGAGCCCGATGCCCCTGTTCCCGCCGGTGACGAAGACCGATCGGGCCGTCGTCATCTGTGTCATCGCGCCTGTCCTTCCGGTGCCGCGTCCGACAACCTTGCGTGCTCTCGGCGTTCGGGTGCCGCACGGTTGCGCAGGCCCACGACGGCCACCGCGCAGCCGATGAAGGCGAGGGCGGCGACGGAGAGAGTGGCGGCGTACATGGCGTCGAGGAAGGCGCGGTCGGCCGTGGTCGCCAGTTCGGGCAGGTGCAGGGAGTCGGCCAGGGAGCGGGCGCCCTCGGCGGAGGTGCGGGCCTGTTCCTCGGCGGCCGGTGACAGGCCCTGCGTGGCGCCGGGCAGTTCGGCGTCGGCCATCCGGTCCCGGTAGACGCCGGAGAGGATCGAGCCGGCCATCGCCACGCCGAGGGTGCCGCCGACCTGCCGGGTGACGCTGTTGACGGCGGAGCCGGCGCCCGCGAGCTGCGGCGGCACCCCGCGCATCATCACGGCGGTGACCGGGGTGCCGACCAGGCCCATGCCGAAGCCCTGGATCCACAGCAGTACGGCGACGACCCAGAGGGGGGTGCCCCCGTCGAGCCAGGCGTAGGCGACGTAGGTGGCGGCGGTGGCCAGGACGCCGGACGCGACCGTCCAGCGGGCCGAGAGCCGACGGCTCAGCGACGGGGAGGCCTGGCTGCCCAGGACGATGCCGACCGCGGCGGCGATCATGACGGTTCCGGCGTCGGCGGGGGAGAGGCCGCGGGGACCCTGGAGGTAGAAGGCCGCGTAGAACAGGTGGCCGGCCAAGGCCATGAAGGCGATCAGCAGAACCACGCTGCCGGCCGTGAAGCCGGGCTGCCGGAAGAGCCGCAGGTCCAGGCTGGGTGCCGCGGACCTGCGCTGACCGGCGACGAAGACGGCCAGCACGACACCGCCCAGCACCAGGGGCAACAGCACGTGCGGGCCGTACCAGGTCCGGCCGCCGCCGAGTTCGATGATGCCGTAGACCACGCCGCCCAGGCCGAGCACCGACAGGGCGAGGCCCGGCAGGTCGAGTACCCGGCGGCGGGAACCGCCCAGGTCGGGGACGACGGTCACGACCGCCAGCAGACACAGCGCGACGATCGGCACATTGACGAGGAACACCGAACCCCACCAGAAGTGGCTGAGCAGCGCTCCGCCCGCGACGGGGCCGACGGCCACCCCAAGGCCGCTCGACGAGCTCCAGATCGCGATCGCCCGGGTGCGTTTGTCCTCCGGGGTGCTCTGCACGATGACCGTCAGCGTCGCGGGCATGAGCAGGCCGCTGCCCGCGCCCATGAAGGCCCGCGCCACGATCAGCCACGCCGGGCTGTCCACGAACGCGCCCGCGCCGGAGGCCACGCCGATCAGCGCGAGCCCGGCGAGGAGGGTGTTCCGGGGGCCGAAACGGTCGGCCAGCGCGCCGCCCGCGAAGAGGGTGCAGGCGACGACCAGGGTGTAGGCGCTCGCCACCCACTCCAGTTCGCCGGGGGTCGCGCCCAGGCCCTCCACCGGGTCGGCGAGCGTGGTGACGGCGACATTGAGGATCGAGGTGTCCAGCCAGATCAGCATCTGCGCGCAGACCACGACCAGCAGGAGGGGCCAGGAGCGGGTGGGTGCGCCGGCCGGTTTCTCGGCCGTCCGGCTCACGGTGCTCACAGTGTGCCTCCGTTGGTCTGGTGACTGCGCACGGCGGCCGCGTCCACGCCACTGCCCTCGCGCCTGCGCATGGCTTCGTATCTGTTCAGAGCCCGGTCGGTCAGGGCCTCGGCCGCGCCCGTGTAGTGGGCCGGGTCGAGCAGTTCCGACAGGTGGGCGGGGGTGAACCGGGCGGACAGTTCCGGGTCGGCGGCCAGCACCTCGCGGAGGGGGCGGCCGGTGTCGGCGGCCTCGGCCGAGGCGGTGGTCAGGAGCTTCTTCGCGCCAACCTTGCCGAGCACCGGGGCCAGGGCCACGGTCAGACGTTCGGTGACGATGGCGCCGCCGGTCAGTTCGAGGTTGGCCCGCATGCGTTCCGCATGGACGATCAGGCCCTCCGCGAGCTCCACGGCGGTGTGCGCGGCCCCGCCCGCCAGCCGCAACGCCTCCCGCAGCGGCTGCCACTCGGCGTGCCACGCCCCGGCGGGCCGTTCGTCCTCGGCGAGCAGACACTGGGCCAGGACCAGCGCGTGCGCGGGGACCTGTCGCGCGGCCGACACGATCAGGGTGGCCAGCGCGGGGTTCCGCTTCTGCGGCATGGCCGAGGAGGCACCGCGCCCGACGCCCGCCGGCTCGGACAGCTCACCGATCTCGGTACGGGACAGCGTCTGCACGTCGAGCGCGAACTTCCCGAGCGCCCCGGTGACGAGCTGGAGCACGGCCCCGAGTTCGGCGACGGGGGTGCGGACGGTGTGCCAGGGGAGAGTGGGCTCGGCGAGGCCGAGGGCATCGGAGAAGGGCTTGAGCAGCTCCAGCCCGCCCTTGTCAGGGTTGCCGCTGCCGCTTCCGGCCCCGCGTCGCGCCCCTCCAGGGGCGCGGGGCTGTGACACTCGCGGCTCCGCCGCGCGGGTGCGATCAGCCCCCACCGACCCGCGGATACCCACATCCGAGGCCCTACGGTCCACCATCGCGTACTCCCGATACGCGGCCAACGTCCCACCCGCTCCCCCCAACTGGGCCGGAAGCCGCGACGCCACAGCCCGCACCCGGACCGACGCGTCGAGGACCAGCTCCAGCCACCCCGCGGCCTTCAGGCCGAAGGTCGTCGGCACGGCGTGCTGGGCCAGGGTCCGCCCGGCCAGGACGGTGCCGCGATGGGTGTCGGCCAACAAGGCGAAGGCCGCACCCACGCGGGACAGGTCGACCGCGATCAGGCCGAGCACCCGGCGGGCGATCACCATGGCCGCCGAGTCGAGGATGTCCTGGCTGGTGGACCCCCGGTGCACATACTCCGCGGCGGCCGGATCCTTCGCGGCGACGACCTCGGTGAAGGCGGTCACGAGGGCGACCACCGGGTTGGCGGCGGCCCGGGCCGCATGGGCCAGGGCGACCAGGTCGAACCGCTCCGCACGGGCCGCCGCGGCGATCGTCTCCACGGCGGCGGCAGGCGTCAGCCCGACCGCGTGCTGGGCTCGGGCCAGCGCCACCTCGGCGTCCAGCATGGCCTGCAGCCACGCCTCATCGGTCACCTCGGCCGCGACGGGCGTGCCCGCCCATGTGGGGGCGAGCAGGCCCGCGTCGGTGCCCACGGACATCGCGTTCACGCTCATCGACTCCCTGTGCCTGATGTCTGACGTGTCGTCAAGGCGACGGCGACCTCCGGGGCCTCGATTTCCGGCGCTCCGGGCACCGTGGCAGCAGCCCTCCTTGCCGGGGCCCCCGCTGCCCTGGTTCCCGGCGTTTCGGCCCCTGGTTCCTGTGGCGCCTCCGCCCCCGTCGGCCCCGTCGGCCCCGTCGGCCCCGTCGGCCCCAGCCCCAGCGCCGCCCGTGCGATCGCGTCCGAGTCCTCCAGCGTCACCGAGCCGACCCCGGGCCTGATGCCGACGGCCGTCACCCAGCGCACGCCCTCCACCGGCACACCGAAGGCGAACCGGCGTGGGTGCGGGCGGCCCGCCGCGTCCACCAGCCGGGGCGGGCTGTCGGTCACCGCCAGTCCGCCCGGCTCGTGACCCGAATCGTCCCCCAGCCGGTACGGTCCGCACGAGCCGGCCGCGAACAGCCCCCGTAGCAGGGGATTCGTGCTCCGCCGCAGATCAACGGCGGGCAGCCGTGCCTCGATCAGGGCCTCGATGCGGACCGGGGGTTCGTCCACCAGCTCCGCGTCCACGAGGAAACCGCCCGTGCCCTCGCGGCCGCCTTCGCCGGCCTCACCGCCGTGGCCGTGGCGGTCCACCCAGGCCCGTATCCGCATCCCCGGGCCGACCACGTGCAGTACGTCCGCCTCGATCAGGGCGATCAGCTGCTCGATGCGGAAGGCGGGCGGGCCGATCGAGGTGAAGGCGTTCAACGGGGTGTACCAGCCGTCGAGTTCGGTGCGGTACGACTCGCCGGAGACTCCGCCGTGGTCGACGACGAGCCGGATCTCGTTGCGCAGGTCCCGCAGGGCGTCCAGCGCGGCCTTCAGCGGTCCGTTCACATTGCCGAGGCGGGCCTCGGCGACATCCCGGCGCAGATACTCCAGCAGCCAGTGCCGGAAGTCGGCTCGGCCGGTGAACATCCGCTCGCCGTAGGGGCGTTCGATCCGCCTCCAGTCCCATCGCTCGCCGGGTGGCACGGCGTGGCGATCGAGCAGGGCCGCCTCCCCGCACTCACCGGAAAGGCGCGACCGTACGAACTTTTCGGCCGCCTCCGGTCCTTGGGCGGCGCGGATCCACGCCTCGTAGTAGACGGTCCGCACCTCGCGGTCGATGAGCGGCCAGAGGTCGTGGCGGAAGCCGACGGGGTGCCCGTCGGCCGCGCGGCGCCGTAGTTCCGCGATGACGTCCGGGGTCAGGAAGCGCGGCTCGTGGCGGCCGAGCGCGCCCTTCTCGTTCTCGCCTCGGGCGTGGTACGGGACGCCGCGCCGCGAACCGGCGTACAGCACGGGCTCGTTGCCGCTCGGGAGGTAGACGAGACCGGACTCATGCTCCTTGAACGTGCCGCCGCGGCCCTCGGTGAAGAGGGCCAGGCAGTCGAAGAAGTTCAGGCCGAGTCCGCGCAGGGCGACCGGTGTGCCCGGCGCGATGCCGCTCAGGTCGGCGTCGGCCGGGTTGGCGGGGGCCACGTAGGTGAGGCCGTGGCGGTCGGCGAAGGAGCGCAGCGCGCGTTCCTCCGGCGACGGGGTCAGATCGCCGTGGCCGAGGGCCAGCACCACCGCGTCCAACCCGGCCAGCCGGTCGCCGTTCTCCAGGGTCACCGTCTGCGGTCGGCCCGAGGTGTGGTCCCCTGTGGGGGCGTCGTCCAGCGCGACCGCCGTCGTCCGGTGCATGTGGACCGTCACGTGGGCGGGGGCCGTGCGTAAGAGGTGCCGGAAGACCCACTCCAGGTAGTGGCCGTGGAACGCGCGGCTCGGATAGGTGTCGGGGCCGAGTCGTCGCGCCTCGTCCGCGGCCCGCGCGGGAAGGTCCTGGTCGATGACCCGGTCGCGGATCGCGCACGCCCACTCGTACAGGCTGGGTCCCGGCACCGACGGTCCCGCGCAGTCGACGCTGTCGTCGGTGAACAGGGTCACCTGGGAGGCGACCGTGTTCATCAGCAGCTCGCCCGGCTGGTCCGTGCGCCAGACCGCGCCCGCGCCCGGCGGGTACGGATCGACGAGGTGGACCTCGACCGGCCGCACGATCCCACCGGCGTTGGCGCAGATCCGCTCCAGCGCGGAGAGGCCGCGCGGACCGGCGCCGACCACACAGACGGCGAGGGCGTCATCGGCACGGGTCATTCCTGGCCCAGCCCGTCGCGCCAGCTCGGTCTCGTCGGCTTCCAGCCCAGTGCCGTACGGGCCCGGTCGTTGGCGGCACCGTGCGCGGAGGTGAGCTGATGGGCCATGAACCAGCCGAGGAGCCGGGGCGCGAGGGCCGCGGGGACCGTACGCGGGGAGGGGGCGGCGAGCATCCGGGCCAGGTGCGGCAGCCACTGCGCTGCGGGGGCCGGATCGTCGTCCGTCACATGGAACACCCCGGTGGCGTCGGACTCGACGCCCGCCACGGCCGCCCCCACGGCGTCCTCGACGTGCAGGAACGACATGATCCCGGCCCCGCCGCCGGGCAGCGGGAGCCGTCCGGCCAGGACGGACCGGGCGGTTCCGCCGGTGCGGGCGTACGCGGTGCGGGGGCCGTACAGCGTGCCGTAGCGCAGGACCACGCCCTCGATCCCGCTGCCTGTCACCTGCCGTTCCAGCTCGGCGACGGCCCGTACGGTCGAGGCCCAGCCGGGGTCGGGGGCGTCCACGTACAGGGGCGCGTCCTCGTCGAGGACCGGGTCGCCGGCCGGGGCTGCGGCGAAGGCGATGGACTGGGCGACCAGCCGGCGCGCACCGGCCGCGCGGGCGGCCTCGATCAGGTGGGCTGTGCCCTCGGTGCGCAGCCGCGCGGTGAGGGCGAAGGCTCCCGGCGGGTCGTCGCGCAGCAGCCGCAGGGCCGACATCTGGTGGACGACGACCTCGGGCCGGGCGTCCGTCACCGCCGACAGCACGGCGTCACGGTCGAGGGCGTCGGCGACCACGACCTCGTCCGCCTCGGGGGCCCGGCCCCGGGAGCCCCGCCGTACCAACGCGCTGACCTGGTGGCCCCGCGCCCGCAGCGCGCCCACCAGCGGATATCCGACCACGCCGGTGGCTCCGGCGACAAGTACGCGCACGCCTCAGCCCTCCCCGCCCGCGGAGACCGGAGCGACGGGGGTACCGCTGGGCGGGCCGGCAGGGGCGGTGACGGGCGTGCCGCCGGGGGCGGTGACAGGCGTGGCGACCCGCATCAGCAGGCGGCACGCCTTGTCGCCGTCGCGCAGACAACTCTCGGCCCTGTTCTCCGTGAGGGCCACGCCGAGGCCCTCGGACCAGCCGGCGTGGATGGCGGTGCACGGACAGCGGTAGCCCTCCAGCGAACCGGCCATCCGGACCATGGTGATCGCGAAGTTCCGCTTCAGCGTCAGCACGATCCTGTCGTCGTCCTCGACCTCGGTGGAGGCGTTGCGCAGCTCCGGCGGGAACATCCGATCGCCGCAGTCGTCGTAGCGGCGGCGCAGCTCCTCGAGGTCCTTGCGGCTGTCGCCGGTGTCCGGGAGCGGCCCGTACAGCCGGGCGACACGCTGCCCGACGTGCAGGGCGACCTTCCTCAGCGCCTCCGCGTTGATCTCGTTCGCGGCCTCCTGCCCGAACCGCGCGGCCACCCCCTGGTACCAGTGGGCGTCGTGCTGCCACCACAGCCGGTACGCCTCACTCGCCCGGGCGCGGTGATTGACGCCGTCGGCGTCGGTGTTCGTGCTCATGCGTGCTGCTCCTTGGCGGCGAACCGGTCGCGCATCACTCGTTTGAGAACCTTGCCGGTGGCGCCCTTGGCCACGTCGTCGGGCTTCATCCGCAGGGCCCGGGTCACCGGCGGGAACCCGGCGGCCGTCAGCACGGCGTTGACGCGCCCGGTCCACTCCTCGGCACCCTCACCGCTGTCCTCGGCTCCGTTCCCGACCCCGTTCCCGGCTCCGCTCTCGTCCGCGAGCTGCAGCAGCGCGTACGCCTCGGCCTCGCCGTCGCCGTCCCAGTCCGCGCGTACGCCGTCGGGGGCGATCCCGACCACCGTGCAGTCGGAGAGCTGCGGCAGCTCGGCCAGAAGCAGTTCCTCGGTGCGGGTGCTGAAGACGATGCCGGCGCGGGTGCGGACGGCGTCCGGGACCCGGTCGAGGTGGTAGAAGTTGCCCTCCTCGTCCTGGTGGGCGAGGTCGCCGGTGAGCCAGTACCCACCGAGCCGCATCCGGTTCCAGGTCAGGGAGTCGTTCCAGTAACCGGGCGTGAGCGTGGGCGACTTGAGGCCCAGGCGGCCGATCTGCCCGGGCGGCAGCGGGGTGCCGTCCTCGGCGAGCACCGCGGCCTCGGCGAAACTGATCGGTTTGCCGACGCGGCGGGAGTAGGCCGAGGTGTCCTTGGTGTGCCGGTTGTGGAAGACCGAGTAGCCGGCCTCCGACGAACCGAGCCCGTCCACGAAGACCGAGCCGTCGACCCTGACGCGGCTCAGGTCGCGCCGGATCTCGAGGCGGCTGCCGTGCTGGACGAGCGCCCGGATGTGCGCCTCGTGCGCCGCGTCCCCGGTGTTGAACCACACCTGCACGCTGGAGAGATCACGCACCGTCAGGTCCTCCGCCGCCATCTCGCCGAAGGTCCCGGCGAAGGCCAGCACGGTCGTCGGCCGGAACTCCTCGACGGCGTCCAGCACGGCCGTGCCGCGCTGGCTGGAGAGCAGCTTGATGTCCGTGCGCAGCAGCAGGCAGTACAGCAGCGTCGCCACCATGGCGTTGTGCGCGCCGGGCAGTCCCACCAGCGTGCGCTCCATGTCGGCGCCGGTGGAGAAACGCAGCCGGTGCAACTGGGCGTACATCAACGTCCGGTGCGTGTGCGGCACACCCTTGGGCAGGCCGGTCGTCCCGGACGAGTGGGAGATGAGCACGGGGTCGGTCGGGTCGTGCCGGTACGGGTACGACGACGGAAGCGAAGCGCGGTGCTCCGGCCGGATGTCGCAGGCGGTCACATGGAAGCCGAGGCCGCCCCCGGAGCCCCCGCCGCCCCCGGAGCCCCCTGCGCCACCTTCTTCCCCGGCCAGCACCTCGCGATGCGCCTCGTCCGTGAAGGCGCCCGCCGCGCCCTGCCGGCGGACGTACTCCCGGGCGATCTCCGGGGACAGATTGCCGTTGACGAATGACGGGACGGCGCCTAGTGACGTCAGCGCCAGGAAGTTCACCGCGAACTCGGTGGCCGAGTGGGAGTGGACGGCCACCGGGTCGCGGGGCCGCACGCCCCGGGCCGCGTACCAGCCCGCGTACGTCTCGACCACCTCGTACAACTGCCCGAGCGTCAGCACCTCGGGGCGGCTGCCGTCGGGTGCCCGCCAGGTGCCATCGGTCCGCAACACCAGCTCGTCGAGCGGGCGTTCGTATGATCGCAGCCGCTGCAAAACGTTGCCGGCTCCGAGTTCGGTGTCGGAGCAGATCCGCGCCCGCTCCTGCCTACTGATGAGCATGGGTCTCCGTCTCGTTTCTTTCCGGGAGCCGTTCGGCGTCGAGGAGGAACGCGGGCGCCCGGGGTTCGGTGACCAGGACCTGGGAGCCGCCGTCCCGCACGAGCCGCCGGTGGGCGGCGGCCAGGTCGAACAGTCCCTGGACGCTGCCGGGGTGCGAGGAGGCCGCCGACTGTTCGCCGTCGTACGTCTCCGTCGACCGGATGGTCACGGGCGCGCCGGTGCCGGGGCGGGCGAGGAGTACCGCCACCGCCAGGGCGGCGGATTCGGGGAGGTCAGGGACCGGGCGGCCGCTGTCGGCGGAGAGTTCCCGGTGCACGGCGGCCAGCCGTTCGCCGCCGCCCAGTTCCACGCCCATCACCAGGACCTGTTCCAGCTCCGGGTCCTCCAGGAGGAGGTCCGCCATGGCGAGCAGTTCGGTCACGGGGTCGTCGAGGGTGGAAAGGCTGAACATCTGCCCGGTGATCCCGAACTCCCGGCTGATGTGCCCCAGCACGGAGTTGGCGGTGGCCTGCATGAACAGCAGCGGGTTGTGGACCCGGCCCGAGACCACCCGCCGGCTCGCCAGATCGGCCGTCGTGGTGTCGCCCATCAGGCTCGCCAGCGCGACAGCCGTACGGGAGCCGTCCCCGGGCCGCTCGGTCAGACACCGCGCGGCGACCTCGTACGCCAGCGGACTGAACGCCGACTCCACGAACCCGGGCAGGCGCGGCAACGGGATGTCGCCGTCCCGCCTGGTGCCGTGGGTCGCCGTGGCGGTGGTGAGGACGCCGAGGGGCGAACGGAGGGGCGCCTTCTCGGCCGGCGCGGCTTTCCTACTTCTGTCCGTCGTTGTCACGGCCGCTCCAGGAGGAGTGCGGTGTTGGCGCCCCCGAAGGCGGCGTTGATGGTGAGGGCCCGGCGGAGGTCGGTGTGCCGGGGCTGGTTCGGCACGTAGTCCAGGTCGCACTCCGGGTCCGCCTGTGTGAACCCGGCGGTCGGCGGCAGTACGCCGTCCATGAGGGCCAGCATCGTGATCACGAACTCCACGACACCGGCCGCCTCCAGCAGATGGCCGGTGGTGCTCTTGGTGGAGCTGACCGGGATCGACTCGGCCCGCTCCGGGATGGCGGCGCGCAGCCCCCGGGTCTCGGCACCGTCGTTGTACTTGGTCCCGGTGCCATGGGCGTTGACATAGCCGAGGCTCGACCCGTCGGGGTCCCCGGCCAGCCGCAGCGCCTGCCGGGCCGCGCGGGCCAGGCCGACGCCCTCCGGGTGTGGCTGGGCGATGTGGTGGGCGTCGGTGGCCGCGCCCCAGCCGACCACGCCCGCCAGCGGCCGGGCCCCGCGCCGCCGCGCGTGCTCGGTGGACTCCAGTACGACGGCCGCGACCCCGTCGCCGAGCAGCAGCCCACTGCGGTCGGCGCTGAAGGGGCGCACCATGCCGTCGCGGGACAACGCCCGCCCCGAGTCGAACTTCCCGAACGTCTCCTCCTCCACGAGGTAGCCACCGGCACACACCGCCACGTCGATCCGGCCGGACGAGATCAGCCGACAGGCATGGATGATCGCGGCGGCGGAGGCGACACAGGCGTTGGTGAACGTGAGCCGGGGCCCGGTCAGCCCGAGGCCCCCGGCCAGCGACTCGGCGAGCCGGGCGGGGACGGCGTCGGCGAGGCGAGCCGCTGCCGCGATGGCCGGGGTGGTGGGGAGGCCGTGCCCGAGACCGACTTCGGTGAGTGGCCCCCCGGCTCGAACGAGCCGCGCCGCCTCGACGGCCCGGTCGCCGCGGAGCGCATGCCCCGGATCGGCTTCGGCGAGCCCTCGGGCCCGGTCCGTGCCCCGGTCCGCGTCGGCGCCACCACTCCCGTCGGCGCCACTGCTCCCGTCGGTGCCACCGCTCCCGTCGGCCTCCGGCATCGCCGCCGCGTCCCGCCAGTACCGCGTGATGCTCGTGCAGTCACCCGCGATGCCCAGCAGGACCGCAGCCTCGGTGCCCCGGGGCAGGCCCGCCATGTCGAGGGCTTCCGTGCCACACCGGGCGAGGGCGTGGCGCAGGGCCCAGTCCTCGACCGCGTCGGCGCCGTCGGGGGCGGCGCCGGCCATCGGCGTACGGTACGGGCCGGTGTCGAACCGGGTCGTGGGGACGAAGGAGGGCACGCCGGCGAAGACACCGCGCCGGAGGGCGTCCGCGCCCGTGCCGAAAGCGGTGCGTACGCCGAAGCCGGTCACCGTCACGTCACCGGTCAACGCGGCCACCCCCGTCGACCGCGCCCGCCTCGGCGGCGCTGAGGAACTCGGTGAGCCGTCGGAGCGAGGTCAGGTTCGCGATGTCCTCGTCGCCGGGCTCCACGACCAGGCCGTACCGCTCCTCCACCACATGCAGCAGCCACACCAACCCGAGGGAGTCCAGGACCAGTTCGGCGTCGTCGCCGAGGTCGTCCGGGACACCGGGGAAGATCTTGCGGTCGGACAGCAGTTTCCGGACGGTGTCGGTGGTGATGGCGGACGCTGCGGAGGCTTCCGTGACGGACGACGTGGAGGCTTCCGCGCTCATGCCTTCGCCCCGCGCCCGACGACCTCGGCGACGAGCCCGCCGAGGGTCAGGGAGGCCAGGGGCTCGATGTCGGTGTCCGGGATCTCCACGCCGAACCGCGACTCCAGCCGCAGCGTGAGCTCGATCAGACTCAGGGAGTCCAGCTCGAGCCCGCCGACGGTCACCGGGCTCTCGTCCGTGATGCCGTCACGGCTCAGCAGGATGTTCATCTCGTCGATGACGGTGGTCAGGACGAACTCACGGATCTCGGTGTCCAATGTTGATGTGCTCATGATTAGTAGCTCCAGTGAAAGATCCAGTGCAAGATGTCCGCGCCCGAACGGGCGCGGGGAACTGCGCGACAAGCCACGAACGACCCGCGGACGACCGTCCGACAGGACCCCGGTTCACCCAGCGGCGCGACCCCGGCGGCGCTACTACCCGGCGCAGCGCTCGCGCAGCGTGGCCGCCTGGCGGACCAGCTTCCCGTTGGAGGTGCGGGGCAGGGCCTCCAGCAGCCGGATCACGCGGGGCACCTTGTAGTCGGCCAGCCGCTCCCGGCACCAGCGCAGCAGCTCCTCCGCCGAGGGGCTCTCGGCCCCGGCGGCGACCGCCACGTACGCCTCGGTCACGTCCTCGTGGACCAGGACCGCCTGTTCGACGGCCGGGTGCGCGCGGAGCACGTGCTCGACCTCGGTGAGGTCGACCTTGAGGCCGCCGATGACGACGAGGGAGTCGGCGCGACCGCCCACGGTGACCGTTCCATCGGCGCCGACCGTGGCCCGGTCGCGGGTGTGGAGCCAGCCGTCCGTGTACTGCGTGCCGCCCGAGTCGAAGAGATACGGCGACTCGGCGAGCGCGACGTCCAGTTCGCCCCTGTGCGCCCGGACCACCACGCCCGGCGCGGGACGCCCGACCGAAGGCCGGAGCGTGCCGCCGACGTCGATGGCGGCGATGCCGGTCTCGGTGGTGCCGTAGGCCTCGCCGACCGCGACGCCGTACCGTGCGGCGAACCGCGCGGCGACCTCCGGGGGCATCAGCTCGCCGCCGGAGACGGCGGTCCGCAGCTCGGGCAGCTCGGGGGGATCGAGGGCGGCGGCGAGCAGCTCGTAGTGCATCGGCACCCCGAACAGGGTGGTGATCCGGTGGTCGGCCGAGGTCCGCAGGATGTCGCGGGCCGAGACTCGGGGCGCGAAGACGACGGAGACACCGGCCGCCAGCGAGTGCAGCAGCCCACCGAGCAGTCCGAAGCTGTGCGCCGTCGAGCTGAGCAGCAGGAGCCGGTCGCCCTCGCCCGGCATGCCGGGGACGGCGGCGAACGACTCGACCTCGGCGGCGATCGACCCGGCGGTCCTGCCGATCACCTTCGGCCGCCCGGTGGAGCCCGAACTGAACTGGACAAGCCGGTGCCCACCCGTGGCCGGCCGCCCCGCGCGGCGGCATTCGGTGGCGACCTCGTACTCGGGCCGGAAGCCGAACGCCGCCCGGACGTTGGAGCCGGCCCGGACCATGAACTGCGGCCGACAGGTCGCGCAGAGCGCGTCCACCTCGGCGGGTTTCAGCCGGAAGTCGAAGAGCATCACCTGCGCGCCCAGCCGCCACAGCGCGAGCAGCACCTCGACCTGGGTGAAACTGGGCGGCGTCTGAAGCCCCACGGTGGAGCCGGGCCCGATGTCGTAACCGGCGAACACGGCGGCCTGCTTGGCCACCCGCTCCCGTAACTCGCCTCGGCTGACGGTGTCCTGTCGCTGCGTCAGATAGGGCAGGCCGTCGTCCCGCGCGTCGAACAGCCGCTGGACCAGGACGCCCATCCCGTCCTCGCCGGCCGCGGCCGCCACGAGTTCGCCCATGAGGCCTCAGACCTCCTTGCAGAACTCGCCGATGGGCAGGCCCACATGGCGCTTGTCCTGGGCCAGATAGCCGAGCAGCTCGTCGCCGGTCCGCAGCTCGGTGACATTGAGGACCTTGCCGCCCGGCCCGAGCACCCGGACATGCCAGTCGTCCTGCACGGTCAGGCTGACCAGCCGCCCGTCCTCCGCGTGCGTACGGATCTCCAGGAGCGGCCGGGACTCCAGCTTGGCCCGCCCGACCACCACCCGCCGGGTGCGGCCGTCGGCGCCGACCGCCAGCAGGGCGCTGCCGGAACCGACCTCGCTGAGGTAGTTGGTGCGGTTGTCGGGGCCCAGCGTGTACGAGTGCAGGGCACCGGCGTTGACCCGGAACGGCCTGGTCGGCATGTACGGCAGCGGGTGCGTCTCACTGCAGCAGAGCACGAATCCGGACGAGTACGAGCCGACGAGGATGCCCTCGTCCTCCTCGAAGTGCGAGCAGGTGTCCACACAGACCCGGTCGCCGAGCCCGACGTGCCGGATGCTCTCCACCGTCAGCGTGGACAGCTCCAGCTGCGGGGTCGTCGCCTCCAGCAACCGGGCCAGCGCGAACACGTCGTCGGCGCTGCGCGGCGTGAACAGGATGCCGTCCGAACCGCGTTCGAGGACGTCGAAGACGATGGCCGCCTCCTCCAGGTCCCCGACGACCGTCACCAGCTTCCCCTCGGCCGACTCGGCCGCCGCGAGCACGATCTCCAGCGGGATCTTCGTCGGATCGGCGAAGTGGATCACCGTGTACGGCAGCGCCATCGCGCCCACGCACGACAGCTGGAGGGTGCGGTCGTCCCGTACGTCGATGAAGCCGGCGACGGGGATGCCGGTGACCGGCGTACCCGTGACGGGCGCACGGGTGGCGGCCCGGTTCTCCCCGGCGAGGGCGTCCAGCTCGTCCTGGGTGGTGAACTTCCGCAGCAGGACGTCGATTCCGGCGTCCGCGGGGGCCCTGCCCTCGGGTTTGGCGTCGGCCGCGGCCTTTGCTTCCTTGTCACCCTTGTCGCCCTTGTCGGCGGGCTTCTTCGCGGGTGCCGCGGCGGGGGCTCCGGAGACCAGCACCCGGGTCACCGTCGGCGGCAGCGTCCCGAGCAACTCGGCGTCGGCGGAGACCACCCCGGCCATCCGGGCGTGGACGGCCGCGTCCACCACCGCCTGGAGCTGCGGACGGGGGACTTCACGGAGATCGATCCACGCGAACCTCATGCGACACCTGCCACGATCGTCGAGTAATGGGTATGTGTAGTCATGCTCATGTCATCGGCGAGCCCGTCGCCGCCGGGACCGTGCACCACCGCGGCCAGCCGGGACACCAGGGAGGCGGGGGAGGGGGAGGAGAAGATCCGGCGGCCGACGGCGAGCCCCCGACAGCCGGCGGCCATCACGGCGGTGCCGTACTCGATGAGGTCGGAGCCGTCCGGTGGGCCGCCGGCCGCGAGGACGGGGATCGGGCTGTGGGCCACCACCTCGGCCATCCGGTCGAGCGGCAGGGCGACGGTGGTCTTCACCATGTCGGCGCCCAGGTCGGCGGCTACGTTCACGATGTGCGCGAGGAGGACGGGATCGTGCGGGTTCTCGATCCGGGGGCCGCGCGGATAGACCATCGCGATCAGCGGCATGCCCCAGGTGTCACAGGAACGGGCCACCGCGCCCAGGTCGGCGAGTTGCCGGCCCTCGGTGTCCGAGCCGATGTTCACATGGACGCTGACCGCGTCCGCGCCGAGCGCCACCGCCTCCTCGACATCGCCGACCAGTACCTTGGCGTCGACATCGGCGGAACAGGCCGTACTGGCGCTCAGATGCACCACCAGCGCGCAGTTCCTGAGGATGTCCGGGGCAAGCGTGCGGGCCCGCCCCTTGTGGACGATGATCCCGTCGGCCCCGCCGGCCACCAGTTCCCTCAACAGGCCTTCCCACTGACCCGGAGGGGCGACCGGACCGTCCGAAACGCTGTGGTCGAGCGGTATGAGCAAATGCCGGTCGTCACCGGCCAGCGAAAGTCTTCTCCAACGTAATGGCTTGCCAGTTTTCAGCATGGGTAATGCGCCTTCCCGGCTCTGAGCCGCATTTCAGAAAAGTCGAACCGCGGCAACCCGATGCGGTCTCCATGTCCGAAAAACGATGGTCGTAGAACTTTCAAGTTCTGCCGGACGTCAGCATTCCGTGCGTGATCGGGGGTTGGCAAGGCGTGACCATCGGCAAATTTTTATGCGGACAAACACATGAATATTGACAGCGACTTGACAGGATCCCTTGGGTTGACGGCGTCCGAGGGTGGTGTTCGTGGCATATTCTGACGACCTGTCCCTACGCATAGCGGGTGCATAGCGGGATCACCTGCTTTAAATGTCGTTGTCGCGTGTAATCGACGCTTAATCTTCCGTCGAAATCATTCGACGAAGTCTCCGGACGGTCTTTTCCGGGACTTCCTTGTGGGAATCGAATTTCCCCGCCTAGGGTGACAGCCGCACTCCGGTTCGTGTTTCATGCGTGGCCGTCCCCCATCTGGGCCCGGACCATTCGTGTCCGGGCGTACCGGAAGCGAGTCCCCCCATGCCCGAATCCCCGCCCGAGACCGTCGCCGAGGCCGTGGGCCCCAGACCGGTCGCGTCACCGTCCTCACCGTCCTCGTCGCAGGCCGAGTCGAGCAAGGCGCCCAAGGTCGCCGCCGCGAGCCTCATCGGCACGACGATCGAGTACTACGACTTCGCCGTCTACGGCACGGCCTCCGCGCTCGTCCTCGGCCCTGCCTTCTTCCCCTCCGGCAACGCCACCGTCTCCTCCCTCGCCGCGTTCCTCACCTTCGCCGCGGCCTTCCTGTCCCGTCCCCTGGGCGTCGTGCTCTTCGGCACGATCGGCGACCGGCTGGGCCGTCGGCAGGCTCTGGTCGCGTCGCTGTTACTGATGGGCATCGCGACGGTCGGCGTCGGCCTGCTCCCGACCTACGAGACCGCCGGACTCCTCGCCCCCGTCCTGCTGGTGACCCTCCGTCTGCTGCAAGGCGTCAGCATGGGCGGCGAGTGGGGCGGCGCGGTCCTGCTGGCCGCCGAGCACGCCCCGCCCGGCCGCCGTGCGCTGTACGCCGCCGTCCCGAACGTAGGCCCTTCCCTCGGCTTCCTGCTCTCCAGCGCCGTCATCCTCCCCACCCTCAACATCGTGGGCCGAGACGGCTTCACCGACTGGGCCTGGCGTGTGCCATTCCTGCTCAGCAGCGTGCTGGTGGTGGTCGGGCTGTGGGTGCGGACGACGGTGTCGGAGTCGCCGGTGTTCAAGGCGGAGCTCCTCCGTGCGGCAACGGAGTCGGGCGCCGGTGCCGGTGCCGGTGCGGGCTCGGGGCCCGGCGCGGGCTCGAACTCGGTTGCGTCTCCGGCGAGTTCGGCGTCCCGCTTCCCGCTGCGAACGCTCATCGCGCGGCACCCCGGCCGGCTGCTGCTCGGCACGGGCGCGGCGATCGGCGGCTCGGCCGTGTACTACCTGACGATCGTCTACAGCCTGTCCTACGGGCCGAAGACGCTCGGTATCCCACAGAACACGATGCTCACCGCCGCGAGCATCGGGGCGGCGGCCGGGATCGCGATCACCCTGCCCGTCGCCCGGCTCGCCGACCGGATCGGGCGTCGGCCGATCATGCTGACGGGCGCGGCCGGCTGCGTCGTGTGGGCCGTCCCCATGTACGCGTCCCTCAGCTCGGGCAACGCGCTCGTCATCACCGGCGCGTACACCGTGGGGCTCATGCTGCTCGCCCTGATGTTCTCCCCGGTGGCGGCGTTCCTCGCGGAGCTGTTCCCGGCGAGGTTGCGGTACACGGGGGCTTCGGCGGCGTTCATCCTGGCCAACACGCTGGGCGGCGGCTTCGCTCCGCTTGTGGCGACGTGGCTGAACAGCCAGTGGTCGTCGCCGCTGGTTCTCGGCTTCTACACGGGTGGGTTGTGCCTGGTGAGCCTGCTGTGCCTGTTGGCGCTGCCGGAAACCCGAGAGGACGACTTCGCGGCCTGAGGAGTTTCGCCCCCGTCACCCCTACCCTTCCCGTCCCCAGGGGCTGTGCCCCTTCGACCCCCTTGGGCGGCTGACGGCTCGGGGGTTCGGG